>DASQKT010000763.1:0-6131 GCA_035630415.1 Skermanella sp. | reverse complement strand
TGCTGGCCCGCACCATCGCCGCCCTTGCCGAGGACAGCGAGCGGTGACGCGGCGGCTCGGGATCGGATAGCCGGTCATGGCAGGCAGCAGCCGAGGGCGGCGCAGCAGGGAACACGCGATCAATATCTGGCCGGGCTGGGTCGATGCCCTGTCGTCGCTGGTCATGGTCGTGATCTTCGTGCTGATGGTCTTCATCATCGCCCAGTTCTACATGTCCAACACGCTGTCCAGCCGCGATCAGGCGTTGACGCGGCTGAACCGGCAATTGACGGAACTGAGCGACCTGCTGGCGATGGAGCGGGAGGCAAACGCCGATCTGCGCGTCAACATTGCCCAGCTTTCCGCCGAGTTGCAAAGCTCCACCGCCAACCGGGAAGCGATGACCGCCAGCCTGGCCGAAGCGCAGGCGAAACAGGACCAGCTCAATTCCCAGGTCCTCGCCCTGTCGCGGCGCGGCGAGCAGGCCAGCGGCGAAGTCACCCAGGTCAGCCGCGACCTGGAAGACGCTTATAAGGTAATCGAGGCGGACCGCCAGAAGATCGAGACCTCGCTGCGCGAGATCGCCAGCCTTCAGGCCGATATCCAGGCCTTGCGGGATGTCCGCGAGCAGCTTGAAACGCAGGTCGCGGCCCTGACCGCGCTGTCGCAGCGGACGGAGGCGGAGCGCGACCGGACGGCGGAACAGCTTCAGCGGACCGAGGCCGACCGTGCCAAGGCCACGGAAGAGCTGCGGCTGACGCATGAGCAGCGCGAGGCGCTGATGGCGGAACTATCCGCGATCCGCGATCGCTCGCAGCAGCTTGAAAGCCAGCTCAGTGCTGAGCAGGAGCGCACCACCCTGTCGCAGCGGGAGATCGAGCAGCGCGATATCCGCCTGGAGGAGCTGAAGCTGGCGCTGGACCAGACGCAGGCGGCACTGAGCGGGGAAAAGACGCTGACGGACGAGAGCCGCGCCGAAGTCGCCGTGCTCAACCAGCAGCTTGCGGCGCTGCGCGACCAGTTGAACCGGCTGACGGCCTCGCTCGATCTGGCCGAGTCGAAGACCCAGGAGCAGCAGGCGCAGATCTCTGATCTGGGACGCCGGCTGAACCTTGCGCTGGCCAGCAAGGTCGAGGAACTGGCGCGCTACCGGTCGGAGTTCTTCGGCCGGCTGCGCGAGGTGCTGGGGACGCGGCAGGATATCCGCATCGTCGGCGACCGCTTCGTCTTCCAGTCCGAAGTGCTGTTCCCCAGCGCGTCGGCGACGCTGGAGGAAGGCGGCAAGGATCAGCTTGCCCGGCTTGCCAATACCTTGCTCGAAATCGCGCTGCGCATCCCGCCGGGGGTCAACTGGATATTGCGGGTGGACGGGCACACGGACCCGCGCCCGATCTCGACGCCGCAGTTCCCGTCCAACTGGGAGCTTTCGACCGCGCGCGCTATTTCGGTCGTCAAGTTCCTGGTCGAGCGCGGCGTGCCGGCCGAGCGTCTGGTCGCCGCCGGCTTCGGCGAGTACCAGCCGCTTGACCCCAGCCGGGGCGAGGACGCCTTCGCCCGCAACCGCCGCATCGAAATGAAGCTGGACCAGCGCTGAGGCTGGTCGCGTCAGTTCGTCGCATCAGTCCGCCCGCTTCGCGGCGTTGTTCAGCAGCGCGTTGCACGGGCTGTCCTTGCCTTCGCCGGGGTCCAGCAGCGGGATGATCGCCGCCAAGGGTGTCAGGAAGACGCCGAGGGCGACGGCGGCGGCGCCGCGTGCGATGGCCTGGGTCGGATCGACAGCGATGTGCGGGTTGGCGAAGGTGCCCTGGGCGCCGACGGGCGTACGGACCGACAGGGGGCTGAAGTCCTTAGGGTGGGCCAGCAGCGAGACCTTGAAGGCCTCGTTCTTGAGGTTGGCCGTCGCTTCGCCGGTGACGTTGCTGTCCGTGTTGTCGAAAACCAACGCGTTGGACTTCACTTGCCCGTCCGTGATGCCGAGGTCGGCGACGACGCAGCGCACCGCCACCGGCTCGTCCTTGGTCAGGGCGAAGCCGAGGGCCTGGGCGACGTCGATGCCGAGCACCTCGACGATCAGGTTGCTTACCTTGCCGCCTTCCATCACGACGGACAGTTGCCCATTGCTGGAAGCCAGCATGCTGCGCACCGTGTCGCCGTTGCCCTTGAGCTTCAGCTTGCCGCCGAAGGTGCCGCCCATGTCTTCGGCGAACTGGGTTCCCTTGAAGAAGCGCGCTAGGTCGAGCGCCCGCATCTCCAGGTCCATTTCGATCGCCGGGGGCTTTTCCTGGGCATCGATCTGGATGATGCCGCCGGCCTTGCCACCGGCCACGTTCATCCGGACCGGCTCGACCTTCGCCCGGCCGTCGCTGACGATGATGCGCGCATCCATGGCCCCGGCCGGCACGTGGGGCACCAGCAGCCTGTCGGCGTGATAGCGCATCTCGACGTCGACCTTCTTCAGCATCTCGACGTTGATCGGCGTGTCGGGGATGATCCGACCTTCCGCCTCCAGCTTTTGGGCCTGCTGCTCCTGCTTGGGCGACCGGGTTTCCCCTTCGCCGGCGGGAGGAGGAGCGCCGACGAAGCCGGCGAGGTCCTTATAGTCGAGGTTCTTCGAAGTCAGGTTGCCGGTGACCTTGGGGCGTTCCTGCCCGAGGTCCATTTTTATATCGCCGCCGATATCGCTGTCACCGACCTTGCCCGCCGCATCGGTGAAGGACCAGACCTTGCCGTGACGCTCCAGACGGCCCGTGACGTCGAACGGCGGCGTCGAGGGCGCCGGGAAGCCTACGATGGGGAAAAGGTCGGAGAGGTCCTGGCCCTTGATATCGACGCCGATATCCATGCCCGCCAGTTCCTGCGGATCGGTCAGCGTACCGTCGATCACCGTCTTCGTGGTCCCGACCGTCGCCTCCGCCCGCACGGGGAAAGGCGTCTGCCGGTCGCGCACGGCCAGGAAGGTGCCCGTCGTGGCGTCCAGATGGAACGGTTCGTTGGCGTAGTTGCCGTCGGCGACCATCCGCACCCGGTCTTCGCCCTGCTCGTTGCGCTCGGTGTTGACGGTGCTGGCGACCTGGATGTTCAGGCCGTCGTCGCGGTACGCGACCTCGCCGCCCCGGACTTCGATATGGCCGATTTCCGGCAGGTTGGGGCTGCCGTCGCCTTCCTGCGGCGGATCGCCCTGCAAGTTGGGGAAGTCCCAGTTCGCGCCGCCCTGGGCATCGCGGGCCAGCTTCAGCTTGGGATCGATCAGCGTCAGTTGGGGGATGGCGACGGTCCCGCCGATCAGGCGCCGGAGGTCCAGGGTGACCTCTACCGCGCCGATGTCCGCCATGTCGCCGCCGCCGGCCCAATCGGTATTGGCGAGATGGATGCCGCCGGCGCGGATCTTTGGGGTCAGCGACCAATCGATGTCGAAGTTCTCATCGATACGGACCTCCCGGCCGAGCGCGACGCTTGCGCGCTTGGCCACGAAGTCGCGCGCCCAGCTCGTCTCCAGCATCGCGAAAGCACCCACGATGAGCAGCACGAGCACACCCAAAACGATCCCGAGCCACTTCAACACCCGCCCCACGGCAATCCCCTTCGACGCTTCCATTCGAGAAAGAGTCAACCGGTATGGACGGCTTTCGTTTCAAACCACGTCGTTCCGGCCACATCGTTCCGGTGGTCCCTCTCCCTGCTCACTGGCATCGTTCGTTGCCTGCGGCGGGCAATGAAAGTTCCGGGCATACTAAAATGAGGGAAGGGCAGTGCCATTCGGAGCTATGTGCAACAGTGAACCATCTGCTTGACAGATTACCCCGACACCATAGGTGTGATTACTAAATCCGGGTAATTGGAATTCCAAGAGAGAAAACTATCGGGCGCATTATGCAAGATGTACATTATACTTTTTGCATTATGGCTGTTTGCTCAATTTTGATGGATTCTCTAAGTTAATATCATTCGGTTAAGAAGCAAACGGGAGAAACAATCATGTTGGATTAACTATCATTGATTGAACCAAAAAAAACACGACGGCTGCACATTTTTTCTGAGATGTATGTGAAGCCGATTACACAATCTGCATCCAATATCCAGCATCGTTGTCAGAGCGGACGCAATAGATAATTCCGCTCTCGGATATCTTCAGAATTCTCTTCTGCGGATGCTACAGACGCGTGCCAAAACCGTATAATTCCCCCACTTTAACAAAATCAACTATAGAGACTTTGTTAGCCGTCATAAATAATAATATCATCTGATACAGTCTTTCATTATTAACTTACTGCGTACCCGGAATAACATCACCGAATGACCCTAATGAAGCCATTCATATGGTCTTCAAATAAGAGACTTGTACCCAACAACAAAATCAGCGAGGTGGGCCATGCGCAGGGTATTGAGTCATCGTGCGACCAGAAGTCTTTTTCTGTCCGGGCTGATCCTGGGGGCAAGCGCGGTCGCGCTTACTTACCCTCACAGTCAAGCCTATGCGGCAGAGGATGATTTCACCGACCCCACCACGGCGCCGGCGACGCCGCCGCCTGTCGCCAACACGGATACGACGGAAACAATTCTGAAGAAGCTTCCGTCGAATGCGGCGGATTACTTCGAAAAGACTTACCCGCACATGATGAGCCAGCCTCTCCCCGCCAAGATCTTCAACCAGGGCGGCATTCCGGCGGTCATCCCGAAGCTCGAGATCGACAACGATCCGAACGGCCAGACGGGTTCCTATCAGCCCGGCGGCCAGACGGTGACGTCCCAGAACGCCTTCTTCCAATCGCTGGGCAGCAATGGACGCGCCTGCGTCACCTGCCACCAGCCGGCCAGCGGGATGAGCATCAGCCTCCGCAACATCAACAAGCGCCTGAACAAGACCAAGGGAAAGGACCCGCTGTTCGCCCCGGTGGACGGCGCCAACTGTCCGACGCTGGTTCCCGCCGAGGATACCGCAGGCTCCATCGTCGGCGGCTTCAAGGGCAAGTCCAAGAAGGACTTCAAGGCCGCGCGGTCCCTGCTGCTGAACAAGGGCCTCATCCGCATTCCCATCCCTGTGCCCGTCAGCCCCGCTCCGGAATTCAAGCTTTCGATCGTCAGTGACCCGACGACCTGCAACTTTGACGAACGCACGAATCAGATCGAGATCAACGGCGTCAAGACCCGGATGGTTTCGATGTTCCGGCGTCCGCTGATCTCGGGGAACCTGCATTTCAAGACCACGGTCACCGGTTTTCCGGGAGCGCCGCCGCCGGCGCTGAGCGGCAATGTCATGTGGGATGGGCGTGAGCCGACGCTTCAGTCACAGGCCCTCAGCGCGACGATGGGGCATGCGCAGGCCAAGGTTCCGCCAACCACGGCCCAGATCAACGAAATGGTCGCCTTCGAAGTCGGCATATTCAACGCCCAGTACCGGTACAAGACGGCGGGCCTGCTGACCGCCGCCGGCGCCGAAGGCGGGCCGGAGAACGTCGCGGACCATAAGGACGATCCGGCGTCCTTCCCGGCGCCAGGCAGCACCGTGTTCGACGAGTTCGACGCATGGCTCACCAATCCGGGCAGCGGATCGACGAGGGAGACGCGGCAGTCGATCGCCCGCGGACAGGCGCTGTTCAATGGGACGGCGACGGACGCCCAGGGTAATCCGAGAGGCACGTTCACCATTTCCGGCGTATCCGGTTTCAACGATGCCGTCGGCGGTGATGTTCCGGGAGGCTCCTGCGCCACCTGCCACAACTTCTCCCATGCCGGCTCCGACGTGCTGGCGAACGCGCAACGCGACATCGGCATCGGCGGTCATGCGGCGAGCGCCGGCGGACCGGCGCCGAAGACGGACCTGCCGATCTTCGAAGTGTCGGGCTGCGCACCCGGATCGTTCCTGTGGGACGTTTCGGCGACGAGCGTCCGGACCAACGACCTTGGCAAGGCCTTGATCACCGGCAAGTGCCGGGACGTCGGCGCCAGCACGGTCCCGAGCCTGCGGGCGCTGTCCTCCCACGAGCCCTACTTCCGCGACGGCTCGGCGGCGACGCTGAAGGATGTCGTGAACGTCTACAACAACCGGTTCAACATCGGCCTGACGCCCAAGGAAAAGGAAGACCTGACCAACTTCCTGGGCGCGCTGTAATCCAGGCTTGAGCGCAGGGGCTTGCCGGCCTCCACCTTACGGT
>DASQKT010000762.1:0-8385 GCA_035630415.1 Skermanella sp. | reverse complement strand
GTCGCCGCCATGCCGCCGGCGGCGCGTCCGTCCTGCCGGTCGGAGGTGAAGACCCGGACGCGTTCGCTGTGGCGGAAACGGGCGCCGGTCTGTTTCAGCCTCGCATGGAAGGCTTGATCCTCGCCGGTGGCAATGGCGGGCATCCCGCCGACACGTGCATAGGCATGGGCGGTCGCCGCCAGGCTGGCGCCGCCATGGTCGCCGTGACGGGGCCAATGGTCGAATGGATCGGGATCGTACAGGGACGCCAGACGATGCGTCAGCCGCTCGTACCGGCGATGACGCAACGTTGCATCGCGAAGACGCGGGTCGGCGTCGAGCAGGCTGACAGGAGGCAGCAGCAGCTTGCCGCCGACGCCTTCGGCGCCGGCATCGACCTCCGCCAGGGTTTCGGCCACCCAGTCGGGGGCCACGACCGTATCGGCATCGGTCGTCGCGATGACACCGGACGGCTTCCGAAGATAGCGGAAGCGACTCAGCGCTTCCTCCATCGCAAGCCGCCGTGCCCACCCGACATGGGCATGGCGTGGCGCCAGCACGATGTCGATGATGTGCAAGCTAAGTTCGGGGTGCCGGGACGCAAAGCGATGGGCGATCTCGGTCGACCGGTCGGTGCTGTTGTTCACCACCAGGATGACTTCGAACAGATCGGGATCTAGGGGATCACCCCGCCTGTCCACCTGGGCCATCAGGCCGCGAAGGCAGTCAGCGAGAAGTTCTTCCTCGTCATGAACCGGAACGGTCACGCTCATCCGCAGCCGCCGCGCGGGCGAACGATCAAGCGATCCGCTGCGGAACTGTGACAGGATCAGAGGAATTGTCGATTCAGTCAGAGATCGAGAGACTGTGCCGGCACTCGCTCGTAACGACATCGATAATCAGCCGTTACGAAGCTATCATGTCGATAATATAGTTATGCCAATGGAAGCTTGATTGTCTTGGGTCGCGCGCGGTCATTCAAAATTTTTCCTTGATCCAGTGTCGAGGTTCTCTCGCAGCCGACAATCATGATTGTTCGAATTGACTGCATCTCAACGTCTGGCAAGGAATTTAGTTTCTCTGAATTTAGTTTCTCCGCGCCCCATCAAGCGGCGTTGCGGAAACCATCGTTGGCGGCGGCCCGGTTGAACGTCACGGTACCGGTCTTTCCAGCGGCTTCGGCGTTCAGTTCGTCGCGGGTCAGTTTGCGGGCGATGATGGCGGTGACCGCGAAGTGAACGATGGCGATTAGAGCGAGAAGGGTCACGACGTTCACAGTGGCTTCGGTCATCATGTCATCAATTCCTGTGTAGGGTGGGTTCGTTGTGCAGTGCGGTAAATATGAACCCAAACAGGTTGGGATGTCAAATGCCGCATTGGGTATTTTGTATACCAGATTTCGGCATCAGCCTTGCGTTTCGCGGATAGGTACTGCCAGCAACACTCCACTGCGTCAAAATGCGCAGCTTGGGACGCAGCCAAACCGAAACCTGCGCGCATGACGTGCCGAATAAATATGATTTGCGAATTAAGTAATGAAGCAACTATGTCAGCACCTCTGCCGTAACTTTCTTGCTGCATCGCAGCGCAAAATGGGCTTCCTTCTTCGCCTCATCGGATTTTCGCAGCCGGCACCCGATGCCCACGCACCCAAACCAGCCGTTTCCTCGTTAAGGAATCGCCGGCCCCGATGGGACCGGACGGCCCTCATCCGGAGAAGCGGAACCGACAATGCTTACCACTAAAATCAGAGCCCTCCTTCAGGTGCTGCCCCTTCTGACCCTGGCTCTCCCCCTGGTATCCTCGCCGCTCATGCTGACTGTATCTTCCGCCCAGGCCGGACAGGTATTCGACGCGATCAAGAAGCGCGGGACCATACGGTGCGGAGTCAGCACGGGCGTCGCGGGTTTTTCCGTCCCCGACAGCACCGGCCAATGGTCGGGGATCGACACCGATGTCTGCCGGGCGCTGGCGGCCGGGATGTTCGGCGACAAGAGCAAGGTGAACTTCGTGGCGTTGTCGCCCCAGCAGCGCTTCACCGCCCTCCAGTCCGGCGAGGTCGACCTGCTTTCCCGCAACACGACATGGAGCCTCAGCCGCGACACCGCCGCCGGCTTGAACTTCGGTCCGGTCGTCTTCTATGACGGGCAGGCCTTCATGGCGCCCAAGAGCCTCGGCGTCGCCTCCGCCAAGGAGTTGAACGGCGCCACCATCTGCGTCCAGCCCGGCACCACGACCGAACAGAACCTCGCCGACTATTTCCGGCGCAACCAGATGACCTTCCAGCCGGTCGTGATCGAAGCCTTCGACGAGATCAACGCCGCCTTCTTCGCCGGCCGCTGCGACGGCTACACGACCGACGCTTCCGGTCTGGCCGGCGTGCGTTCCACCCTGGCCTCGAACCCGAACGACTACGTCATCCTGCCGGAACTGGTTTCCCAGGAGCCTTTGGCTCCCGCCGTGGCGCATGGCGACGACCAGTGGTTCGACTACCTCAAATGGACGGTCTATGCGCTGATCCAGGCCGAACAGCTCGGCCTGACCTCGGCCAACGTCGATCAGCACATGAACGATCCCGATCCCAACATCCAGCGCCTGCTCGGGACATCGGGCGATGTCGGGGCCATGCTAGGCGTCGATGCCAAATGGGGCTATGACATCGTCAAGCAGGTCGGCAACTACGGCGAACTGTTCGAACGGAACCTGGGCAGCGGGTCGGCACTCAAGCTGGAGCGCGGCCTCAATGCCCTGTGGACCGAGGGCGGCCTGATGTACGCCCCGCCGATCCGGTAGACGCCTATCGCTTCGGCTTGGTCCAGCGTCCCGGCCGGCGCTTCGACAGGCCCCAGAACCACGCGGCATGTTCGGCACAGGAAATCCCCATGTCGAAGACATAAGGAGCCGTCATCACCGACCGCGCCCTGCCGCCGGCCTTCACCGGCGTCCCGTGCGCCATGCCGTCCACGACATACTCCTCCACCACTTCCTCACCCGCCCGGTTGAGCCATGCCCGCCGCCGGTGGCCGTTGACCCGATCGACGGAAGCCGGCGTCCGGGACAGGCGGTGGACCCCGACCCACTGCTTGACGATCTCGGCGCCATTGACGGGACTGACCGTCCGGTCCTCCGTACCGTGCCAGACCGAGACGCGCGGCCAGTTTCCCCTGTGGGACGATGCCGCCCTGACCAGCCCCGCCCATACCAGAGACGGCCGGACCCGGCCGTGGACCATGGCGCTCAGCGCATCGACCCGGCCATAGGCCGCCTTGTAAGGCATTCCGGCGACGATGGCGCCGCCCGCGAAGACTTCGGGGTAAGTCGCCAGCAGGGTACAGGCCATGGCGCCGCCGGCGGACAAGCCGGTCACGAAGACCCGCGCCGGGTCCAGCCGGTGGCGCGCGACCAGGAGGGCGATCATCTGGCGGACCGACAACGGCTCGCCGGCATCCCGCTCCATGTCGGCCGGACAGAACCAGCCGAAGCAGCGGTTGAAGTTGTTGGCCCGTTTCTGCTCCGGCAGAATGAGCGCGAAGCCGAGCTTTTCCGCCAGCTTCGACCAGCCGATGCCATGGTCGTAGCTGGCGGCGGTCTGGCCGCAGCCATGAAGCGCCACGACCAGCGGAGCGCCGGCCCGGACTTTCGCCGGCACGAAGCTGAACATGCGGAGGTCGCCGGGGTTCGAGCCGAACTCCGTTATCTCTTCGATTTTCGGTTGCCATGAAGTGCCGCCGTCGCCCCAGCGGAACGCGCCCAAGCGTCCCACCAATGCGGCAGCGCCCGCACGTGTCGATCGCGCCATGTTTTCGTAGTCCGATAAGCGGGGCCGGTAAGCCGGAAATTTTCGACCGAAGATTTAAGTGGGCATCCGGCCGTAGTGAAAAATGAACGACCAGACGCCGCTATCGTTCCTTCGCAGCCGCAACATGCCTCATCGATTCGCTTCGGGGCACACGGATAGTCTCCCCCTGAAGCACGACCAGACCCGCTGAGCCGGCAAGCCGGAACCGAAAGCAGTATTTTCTGCACATTTTCTCGGCTTCATCCGCATCCGCGCCTGGAAACGCCCATATCCCCGGCAGAATTATTGCCTAAAATTCAGGCGCAGTTACAAAAAATGGATATAAGAACGTTTGCACATTAAGCAGTTGGCAAGGGCCGGAATCTGTGCAAAAAAAAGCCGCCCGTTAAGGCGGCCTGAGTTTAGGGAGGAAACGCCCAAAGAGGCGTATGCAGCATCGCTGCTGCACTGCGATAACAGAGCGAACCAGAATTTGTTCAATGAAAAAGGCGGATCGGGCGATCCGCCTTTTTCATTTTGCCTGAATCTTTTGCCTGACCGCCGCTTGCCAAGGGCAACGGCGGATCGTCCCCACCCGGCTCGCCTATTTGTTCCAAAACCCGCGATAGAAATTCCGTGAGTGTTCCACCCCTACCAAGGCGATGGGGTAAGCCTATGCATTTCGTCGGCTCCAAGGCCCCTTTGATGCAAAACCTATCCCTAAAATTATATTAATTTTCCCTTTATATCGGTCACTTTTTGAGACAATATTGGGACTAACGAAGACGCCAACTGAATACGACTTACCCCCTGGCCCTCGATTTCAAGCTACCGGGCAGCCATTCTTAGGAAACCAAAATCATGACGCACAATAGCCGCACTGTTCTGATCGAAGCCAACCGTCTTTTCCGTGAAGGACTTAAGCATCTACTGGCCGACACTCGTTTTGAAGTCGGTTCCGAATATAACACCATTGATCTCGCCTTGACTGCCGGAGAAGCCGATGCGGCTCCCGAGCTGGTGATCAGCGGTCAGGCCGTCAAGGACGAAGCCGATTTGCGCGCCATCCGGGAAGCCTTCCCCTCCGCCCGCATCGTCGTGCTGGCCGACGACCTGACGGTGGATGTCCTGCGCGCCGCTATGGGCGGCGGAGCCGACGGTTTCCTGATCAAGAACGTGTCGCCGGAAGCGCTGATCCAGTCGCTTCAGCTCATCATGCTCGGCGAAAAGGTGTTCCCGACCAATCTCGCCTCCATGCTGCTCGACATGAGCGCCATTGCCCCGCAGCACTCGATCCGTGGCCTGTCCCCGCGCGAGCAGGAGATCCTCCAGGCCCTGGTGACCGGCGCCAGCAACAAGATGATCGCGATCCGGCTCGGCATCACCGAGGCGACCGTCAAGGTCCACCTGAAGACGCTGCTGCGCAAGATCGACGTCAACAACCGCACCCAGGCCGCGATCTGGGCGATGAACAACGGCTTCACCGCCGACGGCGCCCCGACCCCGACGCGCGGCCTTCACGCCGTCTCGGCGTAAGGGTCCCTCTGCTCCAACATAGTCACAATGCATAACAGCCGGGCTGCGGCAGGTGAGGATATCATGGGCGAGCATTCGAAGCTGAAAACGGTTTCCGTCAAGCTGGGCCTGAGCGAGCATTATCTCGTCGGTCGTATGCTGATGCTCAGGGAGAAGCTGACCCTGGCGCAGTGGCAGGTCTACGACCGCAGTGCCGAGGCGATCTGCAACCAGATCCTCGGCCGCCTGCCGGCGGACGATCCGGACTCCGCAGTCTGGGACAACCGCCGCAAGCGCCCGTGATCCTCGGCGGAATCGAAGTTCGCCTCACGCCGCCGGCTCGCCGCCGCCTTTCCGGGCGGCGGCGAGCACCAGCCGGGCCAGTGCCGGGAGAGATTTCGTGCCGGTCTTCCGCATGACCTCGGCCCGGTGGTTCTCGACGGTGCGTTGGCTGATGCCAAGGTCCACCGCTATATTCTTGCTGGGATGACCGTCCAGCACCAGGTCCATGATCTGACGCTGACGCTCGGTAAGGCCGGACAACTGCGCAACCGCCTTTTCCCGCCGTGCGACGATCACCTTCGTATCCCGCGACTCCTCAAGCGCATGCCCGACGCTGGCGAGCAGTTCGTCCCGGCTGACCGGCTTGCCGATGAAGTCCGAAGCACCCGCCTTCATGGCATGAACCACCATCCGGACATCGCTGTTTCCGGTGACCATGATGGCCGGCACGTGGTGACCGGCATCCGCCATCCGCTCCAGCACATCGAAGCCGCTCATTCCCGGAAGACTGGCGTCCAGAAGCAGGCATGATTCACGGCCGGGACGATAGGCATCCAGGAAAGATTCGCCGTCCGCATAGCTCTCGACGACGTGGCCGCCCTCCTCCAGGACCCTGGTGATCCCAGCCCTTACGGCGTTGTCGTCCTCCACGACGAAGATGACGGATGAACCGGGCGAGGCTTCCGCCGGTGCGGCGGCAGCCGGCGAAATCGCGAGCATCCGCTGTATGATCTTCAGCAGGTCCGCACCCGAAACCGGCTTGTGCAGTTGCACGCACCGCTCCAGCGCCACGCTGCGGAGTGTTTCCGTCGATATGTCTCCGGTCATGATGATGACCGGTATCTCGCGGTGAAAATGCTGGCGCAGCTTGACCGCCGTCGTCAGCCCGTCCATTCCGTTCGGCAGATTGTAGTCCGCAATGATGAGATCGGGCTGGAACGAGTCCCGCATCGCCAGTTTCAGCGCCGCGACGCCATCGGGGGCCGCCGTTACGCGATGCATGCCGTCGGTAAGGATGATCTCCAGCAGGTCGCGTATTTCGCAGTCGTCCTCGACGATCAGGATCTTTCCGGTTCGGTGGACGGCATCCGCCGGCGTGACGGCACCGTTCCTGACAGGGCTTTCCGGCAGGGATACCGTCCCCGTCGTCTGAATCTCCACTTCGATGGAGAAGACCGAGCCCTTGCCAAGCCAGGAGCGAACGCCGACACGGTGCTCCAGCAGGTTGCCCAGCCGCTGAACGATGGAGAGGCCGAGCCCCATGCCCTGCTTCCGTTCGCGCGCCGCGTTTTCGAGTTGGCGGTATTCCTCGAAGATCGACCGAAGCTCACCTTCCGGGATACCGATCCCGGTATCCCATACCTCTATGACGATCCTTCCGCCACGGCGGCGGCAGCCAAGCAGCACCTTGCCCTGGAGGGTATACTTGAAGGCGTTCGAAAGCAGGTTGCGGATGATCTGCTCCAGCAGGTTCCTGTCGCTCCGGATCGTGGCACCGCACCGAACCACGTGCAATTCGATCCCTTGCGCCTGCGCATGATAGGTGAATTCGCTCTTCAGCCGGTCCAGCATATCGTTGACAGGGAAGCTGACGATATCCGGATGGATCATGCCCGCATCGATTTGGTTTATGTCGAGCAGCGTGTTCAGCATCCCCGACATCGCCGCCAGCGTCGCCTCGAACAACTCCAGCAGCCTCCCCGCCTTGTCGCCTTCGACCACCGTCCCCAGCAGACCCTGAAGGAGAGTCAGCGTTTGAAGCGGCTGGCGCAGGTCGTGACTGGCGGCGGCCAGGAACCGCGATTTCGCGGCGCTTGCCTGCTCCGCCTGCTGCTTCGCCACCGCCAGCGCATCGGACACGCGCTTTCGCTCCGTGATGTCCACGAAGGTGACGACGACGCCCTCCACTCCACCCTTCTGGGTGCGGTACGGCATCACGCGACGGATGTACCAGGAACCGTCAAGAGTTTCGATCTCCTGTTCGACACGCGCCTGCGTCCGCAATACGGTTGCCGCATCGGCCATGAGAGTGTCGTTGGCCGAGATCGATTTGAGGTCGGCCAGGGGGCGGCCGATATCGCTGGAGATGACGCGGAAAAGCGATTTGGTGGCCGGCGTGAAGAAGCGGATGTTGAGGTCCATATCGAGAAAAAGCGTCGCGACCTCGGAGCTGTACAGGACGTTCTGAAGATCGTTGGAGGTCGTACGCTGCCGCTCCAGGGTTTCATGAAGCTGAGCGTTGAGCGCGGTAAGCTCCTCGTTGAGCGATTGCAGCTCTTCCTTCGACGTCAGCAGTTCCTCGTTGGTGGATTGATACTCCTCGTTGACCGACAACGCTTCTTCGTTGATCGCCTTCTGTTCTTCGCTGAGCACTTCGAAGTTATGGATGGAGTCCTGAAGATCGCTCCGCGTAGCCTCCAGCTCACGCTCAAGCTCATCGATGCGCGGAACATGCTGCAAGGCGGCCTGTCCATCCGGCTTCCGTTCGACCTTCGGCCCGTCGATGAAACAGATCAGCAGGAACTCCTCGCCGTCGTTCAAGACGGGCTGAGCGGCGATGCTGAACGAGAACAGGTCGCCGTTGCGGGTTATCGTTCCACCATCGACGACGACCCGCGTATTTTCAAAAGAAGCCCTTTGGATCGCCAGCCTGAGCTTTGTTCGGACGCCGTCACGCGCCATGGCGATGATATCGTGCATCGCATAGCCCGGTGACACCTGCAAATAGATGTCGGTCGGCCCCAGGAAATAGAGGCACTCATATCTTCGGTTGATCAGAACGGTTGCCGGCGCGCAGGATTCGATCACCAGCCGATGGCACAGTTCAGCCA
>DASQKT010000761.1:0-13619 GCA_035630415.1 Skermanella sp. | reverse complement strand
GGACGGATCGTCGGATAAAGCCGGGGAACGGTTTCCAGGTTATGGTTGAAGACGTCGGGACGCGCTGCCGCGACATGTTCGACGGCGCCCTTCTTCCGCATGAAGTCGGGCGTCAGGATCTCGATCGTGGTCGCCGGCGCTGTCTCACGGATGCGGCGGATCGTGCGGGCGAAATGGTCGGCGCCGCCGTCTTCCAGATCGTCGCGGTCCACGGAGGTGATGACGACGTGCTCCAGACCCAGCGTACCAACGGCTTCGGCGACGTTGTCCGGCTCATGCGGGTCGAGCAGGTCGGGGCGGCCGGTCGCGACGTTGCAGAAGGCGCAGGCGCGGGTGCAGACCGCGCCCAGGATCATGAAGGTCGCGTGCTTCTTCTTCCAGCACTCGCCGATGTTCGGGCAGGCCGCTTCCTCGCAGACGGTATTCAGCTTCAGCCCGCGCATCAGCTTGCGGGTCTCGTTGTATTCCGTCGATACCGGGGCCTTTACCCTGATCCAGTCCGGTTTACGCTGAACCGGACTATCGGGCCGCTTGGCCTTTTCCGGGTGGCGGACGCGGTCGATCGGGGGGGAAGCGGTCATGTTCCATCTAGCTCCATATGCCTGTGCCAGAAGTGTACCGCTTCGGCGGAGACATCAAGGTACATTTTGAAGCGGGTGCCGCCTTTGAGAGCGGCACCCATCCCATCGATACTTTGGTCGGAGCCGGCTATCAGTAATGGATAGCCCGGCCATAGGCGGCCAGCACCGACTCATGCATCATTTCGGAAAGCGTCGGATGCGGGAAGATGGTGTGCATCAGTTCCGCTTCCGTCGTCTCCATGGTCTTGGCGATGCCGTAGCCCTGGATAAGCTCCGTCACTTCGGCCCCGATCATGTGGGCTCCCAGCAACTCGCCGGTCTTGGCGTCGAACACCGTCTTGACCATGCCTTCCGGCTCGCCCAGGGCGATGGCCTTGCCGTTGCCGATGAAGGGGAAACGGCCGACCTTGACCTCGTAGCCGGCGGCCTTCGCCTTGGCCTCGCTCAGACCGACGCTGGCAACCTGCGGATGCGAATAGGTGCAGCCCGGAATGTTGTTGACGTTGATCGGGTGAGCTTCCTTGATGCCGGCGATGTGCTCGACGCAGATGACGCCTTCATGGCTCGCCTTGTGGGCCAGCCAGGGAGCGCCGACCACGTCGCCGATCGCATAGACGCCGGGCTCGTCGGTTTCCAGCCACTCGTTGACCAGGATGTGGGACTTCTCGGTCTTCACCTTGGTGTTCTCGAGGCCGATATGCTCGACGTTGCCGACGATGCCGATGGCCAGGATGACGCGATCGACCGTGATCGTCTCGCTCTTGCCGTTGGCCTCGATCGTCGTCGTGACGTCGTTGGCGCCCTTCTTGAACTCACCGACCTTGGCGCCGGTGTAGATCTTCATGCCCTGCTTTTCGAACGATTTGCGGGCCATGGTGCTGATCTCCTCATCCTCGGCGGGGAGGATGCGATCTACCATCTCGGCCACGGTCACCTTGGCGCCCATGTTGAGATAGAAGCTGGCGAACTCGATCCCGATGGCGCCGGAACCGATGACCAGGATCGACTTCGGCATGCTGTCCGGGACCATCGCGTGGCGATAGGTCCAGACCAGCTTGCCGTCGGCCTTCATGTTGGGGAATTCGCGGGCGCGGGCACCGGTCGCAACGATGATGTGCTTAGCCTGGAACTCGCCGACCGTGGTCGTACCGTCCTTCTCGACCTTGATTCTGCCCTTGCCGAGCAGGGTGGCATGGCCGTCGATGACGGTGACCTTGTTCTTCTTCAGCAGATGCTTGACGCCGCCCGAAAGCTGGGAGGCGACGCCACGCGACCGCTTGACCACCTTGGCCAGGTCGAAACTGACTTCCTTGGCGGAGAAGCCGTAGTCGTCCAGGTGGTGCAGCAGGTGCGAAACCTCGGCCGAGCGCAGCAGCGCCTTGGTCGGGATGCAGCCCCAGTTGAGGCAGATGCCGCCCAGGTTCTCGCGCTCGATGACGGCGGCCTTCATGCCGAGCTGAGCCGCCCGGATGGCGGCCACGTAGCCGCCGGGACCGCCGCCGATGACGATAATGTCGAATTGAGTATCAGCCACAGGCTTTCTCCCGTTAGAGCAGCATCGACAGCGGATCTTCGATCAGCTTCTTGAAGACGGCGAGGAATTCGGCGCCGACAGCGCCGTCCACGACGCGGTGATCGACCGACAGCGTGCAGCTCATGACCGTGGCGACGGCCAGGGCGCCGTCCTTGACGATCGGGCGCTGCTCGCCGGCTCCCACTGCCAGGATGCAGCCCTGCGGCGGATTGATGATCGCGCCGAACTCGCGGACGCCGAACATGCCGAGGTTGGAGATCGAGAAGGTGCCGCCCTGGAATTCCTCCGGCTTCAGCTTGCCGTCGCGGGCACGCTTGGCCAGATCCTTCATGGCGTTGGAGATCTCGACCAGACCCTTGGACTCCGCCGCCTTGATGATCGGCGTGATCAGGCCGGTCGGGGTGGCGACGGCAACCGAGATGTCGGCGTTCTCGTACTGGAGGATCGCGTCGTCGGTCCAGGCGGCGTTGGCGGCCGGCACCTTCTTCAGCGCGAGTGCGGTCGCCCGGATCACGAAGTCGTTGACCGACAGCTTGTACTCGTCCGACCGGCCGTTCAGCTCGGCCCGCGTCTTCAGAAGCTGGTCGATCTGGAGATCGATGGTCAGGTAGAAGTGCGGAACGGTCTGCTTGGCTTCCGTCAGGCGGCGCGCGATGACCTTGCGCATGCCCGAGTTCGGGATCTCGCGGAACTTGATGCCGAGCTTGGTCGAGAAGTCCTTGGCATCGACGCCGGCCGGCTTCTGAGCCGACGGGACCGCTGCCGGGGACTGCGCCGCAGCCTGTCCCGCCGCCTGCGAGGGTGCGGGCTTTGGAGCTTCGGTCTTGGCTCCTTCAGCGGCGGCCGGCTTGGCGCCCTTCTTGGCGGTGCCGCCGGAGATGGCAGCTTCGACGTCGTGCTTGACGATACGGCCATTGGGGCCGCTGCCCTGGATCTGCGAGAGGTCCAGGCCGGACTGCTCGGCCATGCGCTTGGCGAGCGGGCTGGCGAAGATGCGGTTTCCGGACTGGGCGGGAGCCTGAGCCGGAGCCTGCGCGCCGTTGCTCTTGGGAGCCGAAGCCGCTTCGGGAGCGGGAGCGGCGCTTTCCGATTTGGATTCGGGCTTTGTGGCTTCAGCCTTGGGAGCGGGCTTCGCACCGCCGCCGCCTTCCAGCGCGGCGGCGTCCTCGCCCTCTTCCAGGAGCAGGGCGATCACCTGGTTGACGGCGACGCCCTGGGTCCCTTCCTGAACGATGATCTTGCCGAGCGTGCCTTCATCGACCGCTTCGACTTCCATGGTGGCTTTGTCGGTCTCGATCTCGGCGATGACGTCGCCGGACTTGACCTCGTCGCCTTCCTTCTTCAGCCACTTCGCGAGGTTGCCCTCGGTCATTGTCGGCGACAGCGCCGGCATAGTGATTTCAATCGGCATCTGGTGTGTCCCCCCGATGGCGCGCCGGCACTATAAGCGGCGCGCCGCCTTGATTGTCGCGTCAGCTCCGGTAAAGCACTGATTTGACGGCCTTCTCGATGTCCTCGGGCTGAGGCAGAGCGAGCTTTTCCAGGTTGGCGGCATACGGCATCGGCACGTCGGCGCCATGGACCCGGTAGACCGGTGCGTCCAGATAATCGAACGCCTGCTCCATCATCAGGGCCGACATTTCGGCGCCGATGCCGGCGAAGGGCCAGCCTTCCTCGACCGATACGAGGCGGTTGGTCTTCTTGACGCTGTTGACGATCGTCTCGGTGTCGAGCGGGCGGATGGTGCGGAGATTGATGACCTCGGCCTCGATCCCCTGGTCGGCCAGCCGCTCGGCGGCGGCCAAGGCCTGACCGACCATGAACGAGAAGGCCGTGATCGTCACGTCCTTGCCGGCGCGCATGATCTTGGCGCGGCCGATCGGAACGATGAACTCGGGATCTTCTGGCACGTCGAAGCTGTGGCCGTACAGGATCTCGTGTTCCAGGAACACGACCGGGTTGGGATCGCGGATCGCCGACTTCAGCAGGCCCTTGGCGTCCGACGCGGAATAGGGCGCCACGACCTTCAGGCCGGGCACGTGGGCATACCAGCTCGAATATTCCTGCGAGTGCTGGGCGGCGACGCGGGATGCCGCACCGTTCGGCCCGCGGAACACGATCGGGCAACCCATCTGGCCGCCGGACATGTAGAGCGTCTTGGCGGCGGAGTTGATGATGTGGTCGATCGCCTGCATGGCGAAGTTGAAGGTCATGAACTCGACGATCGGCTTCAGGCCATGGAAGGCTGCGCCGACACCAAGACCGGCGAAGCCGTGCTCGGTGATCGGAGTGTCGATGACGCGGCGGTCGCCGAACTCCTGGAGCAGGCCCTGGGTCACCTTGTAGGCGCCCTGGTATTCCGCGACTTCCTCGCCCATCACGAAGACCTTGTCGTCACGGCGCATCTCTTCCGCCATGGCGTCGCGCAACGCTTCGCGCACGGTCAGCTTGACCGTCTTGTCGAAATACTTGTCTTCGTCGCTGGCGGGCGGTGCGGCCTTGGTGCCCTGGGGCGGGGCGACCGGCAGGGTCGGCTTGGTCTCGTCCTCGCCCTTGACCTTCTGGAGAGCGGCGCTCTGCGTCGTGTTGTCCTGGACTTCGGGCGTTTCCAGCTTGTCGGCGTCTTCGCCTTCCCCGACCAGCAGGGCGATCGGCGTATTGACCGCGACGCCTTCGGTGCCTTCGGCAATCAGGATCTTGCCCAGCTTGCCTTCATCGACAGCCTCGACCTCCATGGTCGCCTTGTCGGTCTCGATCTCGGCGAGAATATCGCCCGATTTGACGTCGTCGCCTTCCTGTTTGACCCATTTGGCAAGCTTGCCTTCGGTCATGGTCGGCGACAGCGCCGGCATCAGAATTTCAATCGGCATTCCAGTTCCTCCGGCACCAATCCCCCGTCGCGGCCTTCTGCGGGCCGCAGAGGGAGAGGCGGCGCACCACACGTTGCGCGCCGCCCGATGGCCTCAAGCTGATGTTGCGTTAGGCTTCGATCAGGATGTCTGTCCAAAGCTCCGCGGGATCGGGCTCCGGGCTCTGCGTCGCGAAATCCGCGGCCTCGGCCACGATGTTCTTGATGTCCCGGTCGATCGTCTTCAGCGCATCCTCGTCGGCCGTGCCGTTTTCGAGTATCAGCTTCTTGAGGTTATCGATCGGGTCCATCTCCGTCCGCATCTTGGTGACTTCTTCCTTGGTGCGGTATTTGGCCGGATCGGACATGGAATGGCCGCGATAGCGGTAGGTCTTCATCTCGAGGATGACCGGACCGCTGCCTTCGCGGGCATGGGTGGTGGCCGCCTCCGAGGCTTCCTTGACGGCCAGCACGTTCATGCCATCGACGACATGACCGGGAATGCCGTAGGCGCTGCCGCGCTCGCACAGCTCGCCGGCGGAGGCGCGGTGCTGCGAGGTGCCCATCGCGTATTTGTTGTTCTCGATCACATAGACGACCGGGAGCTTCCAGAGAGCAGCCATATTGAAGCTCTCGTAGACCTGCCCCTGGTTGATGGCGCCGTCGCCGAGATAACAGACGTTGATGTTGCCGTCCTGGGTGTATTTGTGCCCGAAGGCGAGGCCGGTGCCGATCGGCACCTGGGCTGCGACGATGCCGTGGCCGCCGAAGAATTTCTTCTCCCGGCTGAACATGTGCATCGAGCCGCCCTTGCCCTTGGAATAGCCGCCGCTACGGCCGGTCAGTTCCGCCATGACGCCCTTGGGGTCCATGTCGGTCGCCAGCATGTGGCCGTGGTCGCGGTAGCTGGTAATGATGCTGTCGCCGGGGATCAGAGTGTTCTGCATGCCCACGACTACCGCTTCCTGGCCGATATACAGGTGGCAGAAGCCACCAATCAGGCCCATGCCGTACATCTGACCGGCCTTCTCTTCGAAGCGGCGGATCAGCAGCATCTCGCGATAGTATTTGAGCAGTTGTTCGGCAGAATATTGAGGGGTTTCGTCTGCCTGTGGCTTGCGACGTCTGGACGTAGCCAAGTGCTCCTCCCGATGTTAGGCGGGATCGGTCATTGCCGTCCCGCCCAGGCTCTTGCTCGGGATAGAACTAACGCCATAGCGCGCACGACGCAAGATAAATGCTCGCAATTCCTTGTTATCTATAGCGAATTTCGTCTTAACCGGTATTTAGTTAAGCGCATGGCAATGCTTGCTTTTTCCGCATCATCCCTATTTGGGCTGCCCTGCTGTTACCGGCGGCGCAACGCTGCTACGCGGTACGAGAATGATGACGTCGTCCGGATGGCTGTAATTCAGCACCGCTCGCGCCCGCTCGTCCAGCATGTCGGGATCGAGATGATCGCGCTTCAAAAGCGAGGCGCGCTGCTCCAGGTCGGTCCGCTCGCCCCTGACTTGGGCCAGGACCGCCTCCGCCTGCTGGATCTCGTTCTGTAGATGGGAGAGTGCGATCAGACCACGATCCCCCTGGATCGCGTGATACGCGAAATAGCCGACGATCGCGGCGCCGATAGCGGGGCCGATCGTTTGACGCAGGGCACGGCCGAGTGCGTCTTTTACATGGTCGATTGCAGTCATGACGCGATGGAATCACGAAGAATTCCACCGCGTCAAATGAAAACTATCGATTGGGCAAAGAGGGCCGAAAAAGGTTGCAGGATTACCCGCGTATCACGCTCTTACCGGCAAAACGAGCGGCGTTGCCCAACTGCTCCTCGATCCGGATGAGCTGGTTGTATTTGGCCAGCCGGTCGGAACGGGACAGCGATCCTGTCTTGATCTGGCCGCAGTTGGTTGCGACCGCGAGATCGGCGATGGTGGAGTCCTCGGTCTCGCCCGAGCGGTGCGACATGACGGCGGTGTAGGATGCCTTGTGCGCGATCTCGACTGCATGCAGGGTTTCCGACAGGCTGCCGATCTGGTTGACCTTGACCAGGATAGAGTTGCCGACGCCCCTCTTGATTCCGTCGGTCAGGCGGATCGGGTTGGTCACGAACAGATCGTCGCCGACCAGCTGGACCTTCTTGCCGATGGCGGCGGTCAATGCTGCCCAGCCTTCCCAGTCGTCTTCCGACATGCCGTCCTCGATCGAGATGATCGGGTAGCGGCCGACCAGATCGGCCCAGTAGTCCACCATGGCGCCGGGTTCGAGTATCTTGCCTTCGCCAGCAAGGTTGTACTTGCCGTCCTTGAAGAACTCTGTCGAGGCCGCATCGATCGCCAGATGGATGTCCTCGCCCGGCTTGTAGCCGGCGGCCTCGATCGCCTGCATGACGAAGCCGAGGGCATCGTCGGTCGAAGCGAGGTTGGGGGCGAAGCCGCCCTCGTCGCCGACATTGGTGTTGTGCCCGGCGTCCTTCAGCTTCTTCTTGAGCGACTGGAAAACTTCCGAACCCATGCGGATCGCCTCGGCCACGTTCTCGGCCGACACGGGCATGATCATGAATTCCTGGATGTCGATTGGGTTGTCGGCATGGGCGCCGCCGTTGATGATGTTCATCATCGGGACCGGCAGCATGTTGGCGAAGGCGCCGCCGACATAGCGATAGAGCGGCAGGTCCGCTTCCTGCGCCGCCGCCTTGGCGACCGCGAGGCTGACGCCGAGAATGGCGTTGGCGCCCAGGCGGGCTTTGTTGGGCGTGCCGTCGAGATCGATCAGCAGCGCGTCGATCCCCTCCTGCTCGGCGGCTTCGTTGCCGGACAGCGCGTCGAAGATCTCGCCGTTGACGGCATCGACCGCCTTGAGCACGCCCTTGCCGCCGTAGCGACCCTTGTCGCCGTCACGAAGCTCGACCGCCTCGTGGGCGCCGGTGGAGGCGCCAGACGGAACGGCGGCGCGGCCGAAGGCGCCGGACTCCAGGGTAACATCGACCTCGACGGTCGGATTGCCGCGGCTGTCGAGAATTTCGCGCGCGTGGATGTCAGTGATTACGGACATTGAAAACCCCGAGGTGGCTTATTGGCTTTATCGTCGGCAAGTCATAAGCGCCAACTACCCGGTTATCAAGAAGACAGGGTGGGATACACTCCGCAGGGAGTATCACGCCGCACCCGCCAGGATGCCGATCTGGCCGTTGGTATCCGGCACGAAACTATTCGCAAGAGCGGGAGACTCGGATAACGTGGTCTGAACCAATAGACCGAGTTGGGCGACCGCATCGTTGAATGACGGTGAGGATGGGTCGGCATAAAAGGCGCCATCGTCGGCTGACATCGCCTGCGCACCGGCTGGGCCTGAGCCGTAGAGCTTTATACCGTCATCGATGTACGAGGCACGCTTGGTGATGTGTTCGTTGGATTCCGAGAAACCTATCACCACGCTGGCGCGCGTGCTTCCGGCCCGTAGCGCATTGGTCCAATTGGTCAGACCGGCATTGTCGGGTCCCCTGCCGAGAACGTTGTTGTACAGGAGCGTTACGAAGGCCGTTTCGTTGAGGCTGCCATATTTTTGCTGGAACTCCGCCGATCCGGTAAAGCCGTCGGTAATCTTGAGCAGCGAGGAACCGCTTCTGAGTGCCGCAGTCCAGTTTTCCAGTCCTCCAGCTTCCGGCAGTCTGTTCAAGGTCGCATGGTAAAGCCGCGCGACCTTGGCCGCGTTATCATCGCTCAGCCACAAGCCTTTCTCGATGGCGGCCTTGGACTTTTCCATGTCCTCGACCGACTCCGAAAACCCCAGGATGGCGTCGGCACGGTTCATGCCGGCAGCAAGCGCGTTGGTCCAGTTCGTAAGCCCGGCGGCATCCGGTGTCCGGCCAAGGACGTTCTTGTACAGGAGAGTGACGAACGTCTGGTTATCCGGGTTGCCGTACCTGTTGAGGAACTCGGTCGAGTTCGTGAACCCGGATACGGCCTGCTTCAGCGTCATGGCACCGGCCTCAATGGTCGACACCCAGTTCTTCAACCCCCTGTTGTCCGGTGTCCGGCCCAAGGCGGCGCCATAAAGACGGTAGACCTGGGCGGCTGTGCCGGTGTTGTCCACCGACAATGTTCCGTCAGTAAACTTATAGTATTCAATCGACTTGTCGAGACAGAAGTCATAATAATAGCCGTCATAAACAAAGCTACCTAAGTAGAATTCGGTATTGATCGCTTGATAACTAGCTCGCGGAAGATGCCATACCGCTGTGTCTATCCCAGCACCACCGTACAAGATATCGGCGCCAGCGCCACCATCCAACGTATCGTTACCCTCGTCCCCGTACAGATAGTCGGCATCGGCTCCGCCGTTAAGGATATCGTTTCCGGTTCCGCCATAAAGCCAGTCGTCCCCGGCGTCCCCATTAAGAGTGTCGTCGCCATTCGTCCCTTTCAGGGTATCGCCTCCCAATCCGCCCGACAGAGTGTTGTTGAGACTGTTGCCTGTTAGCGTATCGGAACCGCTTCCTCCAATGGCATTCTCGATGTCGGCGCCAAAAGCGATGGATACGTTGTCAGTTGCCACGGAGGGGAGATAATAGTAGCCGTAAGATGAGGAGGACACTCCTATTGAACTGAATGCCCCCTGACTCAGATCAATCTTTACTCGCTGTGTCTGCATGCTCGCATTGATAGTATCATTTCCACCACCGTCCCAGATAACTTTGGTGAATGGCGCCGTCGTATTTGAAAATGAATAGTTATCATCAAATTGTCTGACGCTCGTCTTGGCTCCATACAGATATTGAACAGCTGCTACATCATAAAGAGCAGGAGCAGACCCATAAACGTCATAATCAGATAGTGGCTGCCTATGATAAGACATGATGGTATATCGGTTATTGTCTTGGCTGTAGGGCAAGTAAGGGCCTTCCGTTCCTCCGCTGGTGACATTGTAATTCCCAGGATGCTTCAAACCGATGGCATGTCCGATTTCATGCACCAGAGTATCGAATCCTACATTTCCGGGAAATGGAGAAGAATTTGCAGCGGAATACCTTGAAAGATAAATGTCACCACCGGTACCATTGGAAGAGTTTGGATAGTAGGCATACGCAGTACTATTAGTTTGATAATTGGTACCGAAGCGAATCGACCCTCCGGAACCAGCATCCGAGACTTCGGTAAATGTGATGTTGGCTACATCGGCCCAAGTCGCCAAAGCAGCACGTGCCGCCGATTTCTGTACCTCCGTCAGAGGCGCGAACGCATAACTGTCGTTCCTGCTGGCATAGTACGGCGCTTGCGTCATGAAGCTGAAGGTGACGTTCACGGAAGTTCCGACGGCGGAGGCTTCGTTCCAGCGGGGAGTGTCGGATGGCAGTAGCGCTGACACATAACTGGGCAATGTGGAATTCGCGCCGGAGCTTACCAAGCCTTGGACATCGGATAAGCTATGATCTGCATCTTCCCAGTCACCATGAACAATGGCGCATCCCAGGGTTGGGGCGATTGTCAAGTCGTTCAGACGAGTGTTATCTGTTTTTCCAGAACTAATCTCATTATTAGTAAAAACCAACATTAAAACACCTTAAAGACGCTGAAGTTGCGAGTAATTTCAGACTCCATCAGAGAATTTATAAGCTTGTCGGTGGAGAAATGTCGTCCTTAAGTAGAACATGCGGTGTTTTGACGCCGCCATAGTTAAAGTGGAGAGCAATAGCCAGCTATACACCTAACCGACGTCTTTGGTTAACCGACGTCTTTGGTCCTGTTTGCCTCGGTTGCCGAGGCAAGTGCCTACGCTGACAGGTTGTTGTTCAGTCGAATGCCAAGCGGCCGCTCCCATTTATGGGAGCGGTGCGCGAGCTGAGATGCATACGGTTACGGGCGGTGCTGCCGTACCCGCGCTCAAGCAGTTAAAGTATCGGACAGAAGCGTTGGCGCGTCGTCGGAGGGGTGCGTTCAGGCGTTGAACAGCCAATCAGGGTTAGAGCCGGACAACGCCAACCCCGCCGTTTCCACCTGTCCGGCGGATTGGTTCTGGCCGTACAGCATGACCCCATCGTCGATGAAGGCGGCCCGCTGGCTTTGATGCTCAGCGGATTCGGAAAAGCCGACGACGACTTCCGCACGTCGTGTGCCGGAGTCCATCGATGCCGTCCAGGCGGCCAGACCGGAGCTATCCGGCTGTCGGCCAAGCACGTTGTTGTAGAGAAGCGTCGTGAAGCCAGCACTGTCCAGGGCGCCGTAGCGCTCCACGAACTCCGGTGACCCAGTGAACTGGTCAGAAATTCGTAGAAGCGTGTCCCCATTATGAAGCGCGTTCGTCCAGGTTACCAACCCCTCCGCATCCGGCAGCCGGTTGAGAGTCGTATGATAGAGCCGCGCCACCTGTGCGGCAGCGTCGTCACGCAGCCACAATCCCTGTTCGACGCCGGGGCTGGTCAGGCCGATATTCTCCCCGGACTCCGAGAAATCGAGCACGAGGTCGGACCGGCTTTTCCCACCCGCCAGCGCCGATGTCCAGGTCTGCATGCCTGGGGCATCCGGTTCCCGCCCGAGGACGTTCCTGTAGAGCAGGGTGACGAATCCCGTGTCGTCCGGATTGCCGTAGCGGCCGGTAAACTCCGATGACCCGGTAAAGCCGGCTACGGTTTGGTTGAGCGTCATCGATCCGGAGTCGATCGACTCAACCCAGTTCTTCAGGCCGCCGGCATCGGGCGCCCGGTCGAGGGTTGCGTCGTACAGCCGATATACCTGCGCCGCCGTGCTGGCGGTGTCGGTAACAAACTCTCCATCCACGAAGACGAAATGTTCTATCGAGTTTCCGATGATCCTGTCGGTGCCGGACGAATCCGCGACGGTATCGTCGGCGTTCGCCTTCAACGAGATGCTGTAAGCATGACGCGGACCAGTCCAAAGCGCGCTATCCGATTCCTCACCGCCGTCAAGAACATCGCTGCCGGAACCGCCGTCGAGGGTATCCATTCCGGTCAGGCCGGATATCGTGTCGTCGCCCGCCCCGCCGTTCAGGCGGTTGGCAAGGGCATTGCCCGTGATCTTGTCGGAGCCGCTGCCGCCGTTCGCGTTGCCGATGCTGGCACCGTAGGCAATCGACACGTTGTTCACGGCGGCGCCACCGGCGCCATTGGTTCCGATCGAGCTGAACGCTCCCTGCTGGAGGTCGATGGTAGCGCCGCGTGTCTGGGCGCCGGCATCCAGCGTGTCGGAGCCGGCGCCGTCCCAGATCACCTTGGTGAAGGCGGTCTCTGTATTGGACAACTGGTAGACGTCGTCGCCGGGCCGCGTCTTCAGGTTGGCGCCATATAGGTACTGGATCGCCGCGACGTCATACAGTGCTGGTGCAACGCCGTAGGTGCCATAGTTGGCCCATGGCTGGGTGGTATACGACATCGTCGTGAACTGCTGATTGTCCTCGGCCGCCGGCAGGAAGGGGCCTTCGGCTCCGCCGCCATGCGCATCGTAGTCGCCGGGATGCTTCAAGCCGATCGCGTGGCCGATTTCGTGGACAAGCGTATGGTAGCCCCAGTTGCCGGGTTCCGGGTTCTTGTTGGAGGCCTGGTCGTTCGCAATGTAGACGTCGCCGCCGCTGGGGTCCGAGTTGGGGAAATAGGTGTAGCCGCCGCTGGTACCGTTCTGGTTGTTGGTGCCGAACCGGATCTCACCGCCATCGCCCGCGTCCGACACTTCCCTGAACGTGATGTTCGCGACTTCCGACCATGCCGCCAATGCGGCGCGCACGGCAGCCTGCTGGACGCCGGACATCGGAGCGAAGCCGAACGAATCATCGAACCAGGCATAGGCCGGCGACTCGGTCATGAAACTAAAGGTGACGTTAGCCGGGCTGCCGATACTGGACTGATCGTTCCATCGGGGAGTTCCCGATGGCAGAAGCGCCGCTATGTAGTAGGGAAGCGCGTCGGCTCCACTGACATCGGCACTTGCCACCGGCACGTGTTCCATGGACTCTGTCAAGCCCTTCTGTGGTGCAGCCATAGGCCACCTTCGGCGCTGTTGTTGATCGCCTTGATTAGCCGGTCGAGACAGGGCATTGCAGTGACAAGTTTATTGCTGGGGCGGTTATTCGGGACATGAACACCGCCCCGAAAGTTGGTCAGAACAGCGGATTGGCCTTAGCCAGACGGTCGAACTGGACCAGGGCCTCCAGGATGCCCGGCAGGTTCTTCAGATAGACCATGTTGGGACCATCGCTCGGCGCCTTGTCCGGGTCCTGGTGCGTTTCCATGAAGACGGCGGCAACTCCGATCGAAATGGCGGCGCGTGCCAGCACGGGCACGAATTCCCGCTGACCGCCCGACGTTTCACCGTGCCCGCCCGGCTGCTGGACCGAATGCGTCGCGTCGATCACGACCGGATAGCCGGTGCGCGCCATGATGGGGAGCGACCGCATATCCGACACCAGCGTATTGTAGCCGAAGCTGACGCCCCGCTCGCACAGCATGATCTTGTGGTTGCCCGTGCTGGCCAGCTTGGACGCGACGTTGTCCATGTCCCACGGAGCCAGGAACTGGCCCTTCTTGACATTGACAGCCCGGCCGGTTTCCGCCGCTGCCAGCAGCAGATCGGTCTGACGTGACAGGAAAGCCGGGATCTGGAGGACATCGACCGCTTCCGCCACCGGACCGCAATGCTCCGGCAGA
>DASQKT010000760.1:0-4770 GCA_035630415.1 Skermanella sp. | reverse complement strand
GTATTCTGAAAAAGGTCGGTCATGGCCACTAATATAGGAATTAGATCACCATCCACGCAAGCGCGTGCGGTGTCGCAGGACGAATTGATTACAATATTTGGTATTAGGATTCTCACCTGAACTCAAGAGGAAGCATCGATGGCGGACAATGAACCGGATCTGGAAGGCGGCCCCGCCCTTCGGACGATCGCGATGCCGGCCGACACCAACCCCAACGGCGACATCTTCGGCGGCTGGCTGCTGGCCCAGATGGACGTGGCGGGCGGCATGGTCGCGGCGCGGCGAGCCCATGGCCGCGTCGCCACCGTCGGCATCGAGGCGATGAAGTTCCACCAGCCGGTCCTGATCGGCGACGAGGTGAGCTGCTACTGCACGATCCTGCGGATCGGCCGCACCTCCATGGCGATCAAGGTCGACACCTGGGTCCGGCGCGGCACGGCGAAGGGTGCCGTCAAGGTGACGGAGGGCGTCTTCACCTATGTCGCGATCGGCGACGACAGACGCTCCCGGCCGGTCCCCTCGGAAGGAGACGCCTGAACGGGCCAATCGGCGCTGGAGCCGAAGTTTGTTACGCGTTGCGCCCTCGGCCCTTCGTTATAAGTAATGACGGACACGAGGAAAGTAACGACGATGCCGGAACTCCAGCCCACGGCCTGCGCTTCGCCTCCCTGCTATGCCGCCGAAGTCGATCCGGCGTATAATGGCGCCGTCAGCGATGCCGAACTGGCGGAACTGCTGAACACGATGCTGGAAGTCGGCCGGGCCAGCGCCAAGGCGCTGACCGCCATCGGGGCCGATTTCGACCAGACGGAGGTGACGGACCTCCTCATCTCCGTCCAGCGCAATCAGGCGCGCTTCTGCGGCGTCCTGACACGCGTGCTCGTGCAATTGGGAGCCACCCCGTCCAACGACACCAGCACCTTCCATGACGAGGTCCTGGGGCTGGCGGAAGTCGCGGAGCGGCTGGCCTTGCTGAACAGCGGCATGGCGTGGGTCGTCGGCCAGTTCGACACCACATTGCCACGGGTGACCGACGACCAGATCCACAGCGTTCTGGCGGAATGGCGGGAAATCCACCGGGGCGACCTAAAGGACTGCTCGGAACTGCTGGACTGGCTCGCCAGGCAGAAAGCAGAAGGGTCCTAAGCCGGAGCGCGGCTCGGCCTTGTCAGGATATAGACGGCGACAGCCGTTACGATGGCGAAATGAAAAGCCGGCAGCACCCAGTCGGTCGCGACGAACACGCCGACCAGGACGACGCTGCCATACATGCTGATGACCGAAATGAACTTGGCGGTGATCGGGATGACGCCATGGCGGTTCCAGGCGACCAGCGGCGGTCCGAAATGGGGATGGCTGTAAAGCCAGTTGTGGAAACGCTCCGAACTGCGTGAGAACGCCCAGGCGGCGACGATCAGGAAAGGTACGGTCGGCAATACCGGCAGGAAGACGCCCAGCATGCCCAGGCCGACCATCAGGAACCCCAGAGCCAGCAGAAAATGACGGACGACCGGATTTGCCGGAGCGTGGCGGAACTTCTCGAAACCAGCGGGACCGCTGGGCGCCCGATCGGCCGGCGCTTGGCCGGCCGGCTTATGATCTGGTGGATTGGCCGTCATCCGGTGGTGCCGGGGAACCGGTAGTCACGGAACTGGTCGCGCAGCTTCGTCTTCAGCAGCTTGCCGGTCGCCGTGTGTGGAAGCTCGTCCACGAAGACGACATCGTCGGGCAGCCACCATTTTGCGATCTTGCCGTCGAAGAAGGCGAGCAGCCCCTCCCGGTCCAGGCCGCTCTCTGGCCTCCGGACGACGATCAGCAAGGGCCGTTCGTCCCACTTGGGATGCGCGATGCCGATGGCGGCGGCCTCGATCACGTCCGGGTGAGCGACCGCCGTGTTCTCCAGCTCGATCGAGCTGATCCACTCGCCGCCCGATTTGATCACGTCCTTGCTGCGGTCGGTGACCTGCATGTAGCCGTCCGCGTCGATGGTCGCGACGTCGCCGGTGGAAAACCAGCCTTCGTCGTCATGGGCCGGGCCGGCCGGCTCGTTGTAGTATTGCGCGCAGACCCAGGGACCGGAGACCTTGAGGTGCCCGAAGGCGACGCCGTCGCGCGGCAGCGGCTTGCCCTCGTCGTCGGTGATCGTCATCCGGACGCCGAAGATAGGCCGCCCCTGCTTGGCCCGGATAGCCATCTTTTCGTCCTCGGAACGATCGTCCATGGCAGGCGTCAGGCGCGATACCGCCCCGATCGGCGAGGTCTCGGTCATGCCCCAGGCGTGGACCAGCTCCACGCCGAACTCGTCCTGGAACGTCTCGATCATGGCACGGGGTGCTGCCGATCCGCCGACGATGGTCCGGGTCAGGGTGCTGAAGCGCTTGCCGTTTTCCTGCATGTAGCGGATCAGGCCGGCCCAGATGGTCGGAACCCCGGCGCTGACGGTAACGCCGCCCAGTTCCATCATCTCGTAAAGGCTGGCGCCGTCCATTTTCGGTCCCGGAAAGACCAGCTTGGCGCCTGTCATCGGCGCCGCATAGGGCATGCCCCAGGCATTGACGTGGAACATCGGGACCACCGGCATCACGGTGTCGCGCAGCGACAGGCTCAGGGCGTCCGGCATCGAGATGCTGAAGCTGTGCAGGACCGTAGAGCGGTGGCTGTAGAGCACGCCCTTCGGGTTGCCGGTCGTGCCGGAGGTGTAGCACAGCGACGACGCGGTCCATTCGTCCAGCTCCGGCCACTCGTAGCGGTCGGAATGACTATGGACCAGATCCTCGTAGCACAGCAGGTTGGGCAGCTTCGACTCGGGCATGTGCAGGCGGTCGGTCAGCACGACCACGCCCTTGACCTTGCCCAGGCTGTCGGCGATTCCTTCCAGCAGCGGAATGAACGTCAGGTCCACGAACAGGTACGAGCCTTCCGCATGGCCGATGATGTAGGAGATCTGCGGCGGGAACAGGCGCGGATTGATCGTGTGGCAGACCGCTCCCATGCCCGACACGGCGTAGTACGTCTCGAAATGCCGGTAGCCGTTCCACGCCAGCGTCCCGATCCGGTCGCCCGGCTTGACACCCAGGGAGATCAGCGCGTTGACGAGTTGCCGGGCACGCTTGGCGGCTTCGGCGTAGGTGTAGGTATGGATGGGACCTTCGACCGTGCGCGAAACGATCTCGGTGGCGCCGTGGTATTCTTCCGCATGCTGGATCAGGGATGAGATCAGCAGCGGCTTGTCCATCATCAATCCGCGCATCTGTACGTCGCCTCCGGGTCTGTTTATTTTGCTTAGGCGCGATCATACGAAATCGCGAGGGAGTTGCACAGCTCAGCGGTTTGAACAAACCGCTACAGCGGTTTCAGCGCGCCGCCGGCAACAGCCCCTCGTCCATGAAGCGGTGCCAGACTCCGCCGGAGATCGTCCGGGTCGCCGCAGCGATATCCGGCGCGAAGTAGCGGTCGCGGTCGTAGAAGGGGACGTCGGCACGTACGATGCCCAGCGCTTCGCGCAGGCACGGCGAGGTCTCCAGCGGACGGTGGAAGTCGATGCCCTGGCAGGCGGACAGCAGCTCGATCGCGACGATGCCGGCGGTATTCTCCGCCATATCGCCCAGTCGGCGGGCGGCATGGGTCGCCATGCTGACATGGTCCTCCTGGTTGGCGGAGGTCGGCAGGCTGTCGACGCTGGCCGGATGGGCAAGCAGCTTGTTTTCCGACGCCAGGGCCGCCGCCGTTACCTGGACGATCATGAAGCCGGAATTGAGCCCGCCTTCGGCGACCAGGAAGGGCGGCAAGCCGCTGAGATGGGTGTCCATCAGCAATGCCGTCCGGCGTTCCGACAGCGCTCCCGTTTCGGCCAGTACCAGCGCCAGCATGTCGGATGCCATGGCGACCGGCTCGGCGTGGAAGTTGCCGCCGGACAGGATGTCGCCGCTCTCGGGGAAGACCAGCGGGTTGTCGGTGACGGCATTGGCCTCCCGCTCCAGCACGGTCGCCGCGAACCGCAGATGGTCCAGGCAGGCGCCCATCACCTGGGGCTGGCAACGGAGCGAGTAAGGGTCTTGGACCCGCTCGTCGCCGGTCAGGTGCGACTGGCGGATGGCGCTGCCCGACAGCAGGCGGCGCAGCAGCCGGGCGACGTCGATCTGGCCGGGCTGCCCGCGCAGCTCGTGGATACGGGGGTCGAACGGCACGTCGCTGCCCCTGGCGGCATCGACCGACAGGCCGCCGGCGACCAGGGCCGCCGCGATGCAGTCCTCCGCCGCGAACAATCCTTGAAGCGCCAGTGCGGTCGAGACCTGGGTGCCGTTGAGCAGCGCCAGCCCTTCCTTAGCCTCCAGCACCAGCGGCTGAAGCCCTGCGGCGGACAGTCCTTCCGCTGCCGGAACGGTCTTGCCGCCGACCGTGACTTCACCGATTCCGATCAGCGCCGCCGTCAGGTGGGCCAGGGGCGCCAGATCGCCCGAAGCGCCGACGGAACCCTTGGACGGGATCACTGGCAGGACGCCCCGGTTGACCAGCGCCAGCAGCGACTCGATCACGATGGGACGCACGCCGGAATGGCCGCGCGCCAGACTGGCGGCCTTGAGCACCAGGATCAGGCGCACGGTAGCCGCCGACAGCGGCGCTCCCGTCCCGGCGGCGTGGGAAAGCACCAGCCGGGTTTGAAGCTCGCGCAGGCTGTCGTTGGGGATTCGCTTGCGGGCGAGCAGGCCGAAGCCGGTATTGATGCCATAGGCGGCGTCGCCGCGCGCGATGACGTCGGCGACGGTCGCG
>DASQKT010000759.1:0-12587 GCA_035630415.1 Skermanella sp. | reverse complement strand
CGCATTTCGAGAAAGGCTTTGGAACGCCGGACGGACGCTTCCACTTCAAGCCAGACTGGTCGCGCGTCGGGCCGGACTGCGCGGGCATGCCGCCGTTGCCGGACCACTTCGACGTGATCGAAAAGGCGACGCCGGAACACCCGTTCCGCATGATAGCGCCGCCCGCGCGCCAGTTCCTCAACAGCAGCTTCACGGAAGTCCCGGCATCGCGTGCCAGGGAAGGGCGGCCGACAGCACTGATCCACCCGAAGGACTGCGCCGCCCTGGGCCTGACCGACGGTGGGCTTGTCCGGATCGGCAACCGGCGCGGGACCGTGCTGATCCATGTGAAGCCGTTCGACGGGCTTCAGCCGGGAGTCGTGGTGGTCGAGGGCATCTGGCCGAACGGCAATTTCATCGAGGGGATCGGAATCAACGTCCTGACCGGCGCCGATCCCGCTCCGCCTTTCGGCGGAGCCGTCTTCCACGACACCGCCGTCTGGCTGAAGAGGGAATAGGACATCCGGTACTTCGCGGTTTCCGGTATCCGCCCGGAGTTCGTCTACGAATCGGGTGGGTGTGGGTTCCAGGCGTGGCGGCGTTTCCCAAACTGGTCTAGGCTGACCATAAGGAGAAGAGCCACCCTGGACAGGGCGGTTTTCGCTTCCATCTCTGAATCAGGTGATACGCCGCTGTAGGTCACTGTTTCCACAGGAGAACGGCACGCCATGGCAGACGATGACCGCACACTGCCGACCGCCAGGGACACGCGAAGCGATGTGGACGCCTTCCTGCGCAAGGTCGCGGCCACGCCCAATCTGAAGCAATCCGGACGGCGCGGCCGGCTGATGTTCGCGATGGACGCGACCGCCAGCCGGCAGGCGTCGTGGGACAAGGCTTGCCAGATCCAGGCGGAGATGTTCGAGGCGACATCGGCGCTCGGCGGACTCGACGTCCAGCTCGTTTTTTACAGGGGCTTCCGCGAATGTCAGGCGAGTCCCTGGGTCGGCAGCGCCAAGGATCTGCTGAAGCGGATGACGGCAGTCACCTGCCTCGGCGGCCAGACCCAGATCGGGCGCGTCCTGAAGCACGCGCTTAAGGAAAGCCAGCGCGAGAAGGTCAACGCGGTCGTCTTCGTCGGCGACTGCATGGAAGAGGACCTGGACAGGCTCTGCCACCATGCCGGCGAGTTGGGATTGCTGGGCGTGCCGGTCTTCATGTTCCATGAGGGAGGAGAGCCGGTGGCGCGCCGCGCCTTCGAGCAGATCGCCCGGCTCAGCGGCGGCGCTTACTGTCCGTTCGACGCTTCCAGCGCCCAGCAGTTGAAGGATCTGCTGAGCGCGGTCGCCGTCTTCGCTGCCGGCGGCAGGCCGGCGCTGGCCGACTACAGCCGGGGCAAGGGCGAAGTAATCCGCCAGCTCTCGTATCAGGTCGGCAACAGGTAGGGGAGAAGAGCGCGCCAGATGTTCCCGCTGTTCCTGCTCGGCATCGCACTTCTGATCGGCTTCTATCTGCTGGCGCGGGCCTTTGTGAACGCGGACCCGAAGAGTCTGGCGCAGGGCGTGCGCTATACGGCCATCGGCGTGACGGTGATCGTCGTGGTGTTTCTGGCGGTGACCGGGCGATTGGGCACCGCGATGGCTGTCGGCGCCTTCGTGGTGCCGCTTTTCCTGCGCTGGCGATCGCTGATAAACCGGGTCAGGGCCGCCGCAGGACCGTCCGACGGACAGACCTCCACGGTGGAGACCATGTTCCTTCGCATGTGGCTGGACCACGATTCGGGCGCCATGAGCGGTCAGGTATTGCGCGGCGCCTTCGAAGGGAGGATGTTGAACGACTTGTCGTTAGGCGAGTTGCTGATCCTGCTGGACGAGTGCCGGGACGGCGACCAGCAGTCCGCCGTCGTTCTGGAGGCCTATCTGGACCGCACCCAGCCGGACGACTGGCGCGCCGCCGGAACGGGAGATGACAATTCCGGAGCACGCGATGGTGGTGGACGGGGTGCGCGGTCCAGCAGCAATGCCATGACGAGAGATGAGGCTTACGAGATCCTGGGGCTTCAGCCGGGTGCCTCGGTGGAGGAAATAAAAGAGGCGCACAAAAGACTTATGCTGAAGATGCACCCCGATCAGGGCGGTTCGACATACCTCGCGGCAAAGATCAATCAGGCGAAAGATCTGCTGATTCGTTCATAATGCGTGGGTTGCGTTGCGGCGTGCCCTTGTGGCAGAAGATTCCGGGCGTAGACATTGCCGCTTCGGCTTCGGGTTATTCCCATCATCCACGCGTAGCGAAAAGAGATATCCATGCGTAAAGCAGTGCGAAAGGCGGTTTTCCCGGTGGCTGGACTGGGCACCCGGTTCCTGCCCGCGACCAAGGCGATCCCCAAGGAGATGCTGCCACTGGTCGATAAGCCGCTGATTCAGCACGCCGTCGAAGAAGCCCGCGCCGCCGGAATCGAAGACATCATCTTCGTGACCAGCCAGGGCAAATCCGCCATCGAAGACCATTTCGACATCAACGCCGACCTCAACAAGACGCTCGAAACCCGTGGCAAGCTCGACATGCTCGACGCCGTCCGGGCCACCGAGATCGGATCCGGCAAACTTTTCTATACCCGCCAGCAGCAGCCGCTAGGCCTGGGCCATGCCGTGTGGTGCGCCCGCAAGCTGGTCGGCGACGAGCCGTTCGCAGTCCTGCTCCCCGACGACGTCGTGCTGGCCGGTACGCCCTGCCTTCAGCAGATGGTCGAGGCCTACAACGAGGTCGGCGGCAACATCGTCGCGGTGGTGGACGTTCCCCGCGAGCATACCAACCGCTACGGCATCCTCGATGTCGAGTCGGACGATGGCCGGCTGGCTGCAGTCAAGGGACTGGTCGAGAAGCCGAAACCGGAAGTAGCGCCATCGACCCTGTCGATCATCGGCCGCTACATCCTTCAGCCCGAACTGTTCGGTCATCTGGACCGCCAGGAGCGCGGCGCCGGCAACGAGATCCAGCTTACCGACAGCATGGCCCGCCTGATCGGGACGCAGCCGTTCCACGGTCTCCGCTTCCAGGGCACACGGTACGATTGCGGCGATCGGGTCGGTTTCCTTGAAGCAAATATCGCATTCGCCCTGGAGCGTCCGGACCTGGGGCCGAAGGTGCGTGAAGCGTTGGCCAAGTTGCTGTAAACGCATTCTCCCTGCACTCTCGCGAAGTTAAAAGAAGGTACCTCTATGCGTATCGCAATGATCGGCACTGGCTATGTCGGCCTTGTTTCGGGCGCCTGTTTTTCCGAGTTCGGCGTCACCGTCACCTGCGTCGACAAGGATGCGGGCAAGATCGACCGGCTCAACCGCGGAGAGATCCCGATCTACGAGCCGGGGCTGGACGAACTGGTCGCTAAGAACGTCAAGGCGGGCCGCCTGTCCTTCAGCCTGGATCTGGCAAGCTCGGTCGCCGATGCCGATGCGGTGTTCATCGCCGTCGGGACCCCGTCGCGCAGGGGCGATGGCCATGCCGATCTGAGCTACGTCTACGGCGCCGCCGAGGAAATCGCGCGCGGCATCAACGACTACACCGTCGTCGTGACAAAATCGACGGTTCCGGTGGGTACCGGGCGCGAGGTCGCCCGGATCATCCGCAGGACCCGCCCGGACGTGGATTTCGGCGTTGCCTCCAACCCGGAATTCCTGCGCGAAGGCTCCGCCATCGGCGACTTCCTGCGTCCGGACCGGGTCGTGATCGGGACCGACAGCGACCGTGCCCGCGCCGTCATGCGTGCCCTGTATCGCCCGCTCTACCTGATCGAAACGCCGATCGTGATGACCAGCCTGGAAACGGCCGAGCTGATCAAGTACGCGGCCAACACCTTCCTGGCGACCAAGATCACCTTCATCAACGAGATCGCCGACTTGTGCGAGAAGGTCGGCGCCGACGTTCATGACGTCGCCAAGGGCATCGGCCTCGACGGCCGCATCGGCAAGAAGTTCCTGCATCCGGGTCCGGGCTACGGCGGGTCGTGCTTCCCCAAGGACACGCTGGCGCTGGTGCGCACCGCGCAGGATTACGGCTCGCCCCTGCGGATCGTTGAAACGGTGGTGGACATCAACGACAAGCGCAAGAAGTCGATGGCCGACCGGATCGTCGAGGCCTGCGGCGGCGACGTGGACGGCAAGACCATCGCCGTGCTCGGCGTGACCTTCAAGCCGAACACCGACGACATGCGCGACAGCCCGTCGCTGGACATCATCCCGGCGCTTCAGGCGAAGGGCGCCGTGATCCGCGCCTTCGACCCGGCCGGCCAGCACGAGGCCGAAAAGCTTCTGCCGGGCGTGACGTGGTGCGGCGACACCTACGAAACGCTGGAAGGTGCTTCGGCCATCGCCTTGCTGACGGAGTGGAACGAGTTCCGCGTGCTCGACTTCAAGCGCGCACGAGAGTTGATGAAAACGCCGGTTCTGGTAGACCTTCGCAACGTCTACAATCCGGACGATATGGAGATGGCCGGGTTTGCCTATACCTGTGTCGGTCGGCCGTCGCGTTATCGGATCAGCAACCGTGATTTGCGTGAGAAGGTTCTCGAAGCATGAGTGAAGCCCATCAGTTCCACAGCACCGTTCTGCGTGAGTATGACATCCGCGGCATCGTCGGCAAGACACTGACCGCCGCCGATGCGAAGGCCATCGGACGCAGCTTCGGTACCGTGGTGGTCCGGGGTGGTGGCAAGCGCGTATGCGTCGGCTATGACGGCCGCCTCAGCTCCGTGGAACTGGAAGAGGCCCTGGTCGAAGGTCTGGTTTCGACCGGCCTCCACGTCGAGCGGATCGGCCTGGGACCGACCGGCATGCTGTACTTCGCGGTCCGCGACCGCGACGCTTCGGCCGGCGTGATGATCACCGGCTCGCACAACCCGCCGGACTACAACGGCTTCAAGATGATGCTGGGCAAGGCCCCGGTCTATGGCCCCGCCATCCTGGAACTGGGCGAGATCGCTTCCAAGGGCGCCTATGCGGTTGGTGACGGGACGTCCGAGAAGATCGACATCCAGGACCACTATGTCGAGCGCCTGCTGAAGGACTACGACGGCGGTAAGGAACTGACTGTCGCCTGGGATGCAGGCAACGGCGCCGCCGGCGAGATCCTGAAGCGCCTGACCGCCAAGCTGCCGGGCAAGCACATCCTGCTGTACGAGGACATCGACGGCAACTTCCCGAACCACCACCCGGACCCGACGATGCCGGAGAACCTGGTGGATCTCCAGAAAGTGGTCGCCGAAAACAAGTGCGATCTCGGCATCGCTTTCGACGGCGACGGCGACCGGATCGGCGCCGTGGATGCCGGCGGGCGGATCGTCTGGGGCGACCAGCTCGTCGCGATCTACGCGTCCGAAGTACTGAAGACCCACCCCGGCGGCACGATCATCGCCGACGTCAAGGCCAGCCAGACCTTGTTCGACGAGATCGAGCGCTTGGGCGGCAAGCCGCTGATGTGGAAGACCGGCCACTCCCTGCTCAAGGCCAAGATGGCCGAGACGGGCTCGCCGCTGGCCGGCGAGATGAGCGGCCATATCTTCTTCGCCGACAAGTGGTACGGCTTCGACGACGCGCTGTACTGCGGCGTCCGGCTGGTCTCGCTGGTGGCGAAGTCCGATAAGCCGCTGGCCGACCTGCGCGACGTCCTGCCGGAAGTCTTCAACACGCCGGAAGTGCGCTTCCAGGCCGACGAGGAACGCAAGTTCGCCGTCGTCAAGGAGGTCAAGGCCCGGCTGGCGGCAAGCGGCGCCACCGTCAACGACATCGACGGCGTCCGCGTCAACACCGAGGACGGCTGGTGGCTGCTCCGCGCGTCCAATACCCAGGACGTGCTGGTCGCCCGCTGCGAAGCGTTCAGCCCGGACGGGTTGGGCCGGTTGAAGGCCCTGCTGGTCGAACAGTTGAGCGCCAGCGGCATCGAAGCTCCTGCTGACTTCTGATAAGGGCGACTTCTGATCTGTCTTGCGTCCTGCGATTGCCGTATTCACTGTGATGGAATACGGCAATCGACGGGGATGCGGGACATGCCAGACACTATTTTTGTCGACACCACTCTGGATGTCGTTGAGCAGACTTTTCCCATAGCGCTCGGCCGGTTCGACCCGGCTGCCAAGCCGACCGGCCTCGTCATCGTGGACGAGGTCAACGGGTTCTGCACCGTCGGCTGCGGTCCCCTGGCCCCAGCATCTCCCAACGAGCAGGTCAGCCGCATGGTTGCCGAGACCGTAGCGCTGGCCCGCCGGTTCGAGGGGGAAGGGTGGCCGGTCCTGGCATTCCTCGACACCCATGTTCCGGGCAAGGCCGAACCGCCTTATCCGCCCCATTGCGAGATCGGCACCGGTCAGGAAAATCTGGTGGCGGAGTTGGAATGGCTCGGCGCCGCCCGGAACGCCACCCTGATCCGCAAGGACTGCATCAACGGCTTCATCGGCGCCATCCAGCCCGACGGCTCCAACCTGCTGCTCGAATGGATCGCCGGCAACGGGCTGAAATCCGTGCTGGTCGTCGGGATCTGCACCGATATCTGCGTCATGGATTTCGTGCTGACGCTGCTGTCGGCCCGCAACCACGGCATGGCTGGTGGTCTGGAAGACATCGTCGTGTTTGAGCCGGCTTGCGCCACCTACGACCTGCCGCCGTCGGTTGCCCGCGACTTTGGCCTGCCGGAGACCGCCGCCCATCCGCAACGGCAGGCGCACCACGTAGGCCTGTACCTGATGGCCTCACGCGGCGCGGTGCTGGCGGCCGAACTCGCGTAGTCCGAGCGTTCGCGTAGTCCGGGCGTTTACGGCGAAACGGTCAGGCAGTCTTCGCCGGAGCGCGCAAGACTGCCGCAGACCGAACGCGCGGACGATTCGTCAAGGCCCATCAGCCGCGCGCGGAACAGACGGCCGGAACCGGTGGTTACCGGGACCATCTGCGGGTAGGCCGACGCGAGCAGCGTCGGCATCCGCCGTGCCACGTCGGCAAGAGCCCGACGGCCGGCGTCCGCGTCGCTGAAGGCTCCCACCTGGACGCCCCATCCGGCGCTCATCGGCAACGCCGCCGCCGAAGCGCTGCCGGACAGACTGGCGGAGGCGGGAGTCAGCGAGGCCGACAATGCAGCCAGTTGATCGCCGTCCGACACCTCTTCATCGAGACTGGCGACATCGATCCCGTTATCCGGCTTGCGCATCGGGATTGCGGGTGCTCGAAGCGAGGCTACCAGTGGTGCGGCGGTCCGGGGAGTGGCGAAGCCCTGGTCCATCAACTCTGCCATGTGTTCATCACGCCAGCCCGGCGTGTCGCCGCCCATCACGACCGCGACCAAACGGCGGCCGTCGCGTACCGCCGAGGCTGCGAGGTTGAAGCCGGATGCGCGGATGTAGCCGGTCTTCAAACCATCCATGCCCTGATAGATTTCCATCAGGCGGTTATGATTCGGATGGTCGATACCCTGATAAGTGAAGCTGGCTCGGCTGAAGTAGGGATAGAACTTCGGATAGTCGCGGATCAGGGCGTTCGCCAGCGTTGCCACGTCGCGCGCGGTGGTCACCTGATCGTCGTCCGGAAGGCCGGAGGGGTTGCGGAAGGTGGTCCGCATCATGCCGAGTCGCTTTGCTTTTTGGTTCATCATCCTGACAAAGCGGATTTCGGACCCGCCGATACCCTCCGCCAGCACCATGGCCGCGTCGTTGGCCGACTTGGTGACAAGTCCCAGGATGGCGTGCTCGATCCTGATCTTCCGGCCCGCCTTGAGATCCAGTTTGGTAGGCGGCTGTGAGGCCGCCTTGCGGGAAACGGGGAAGTACTGCCCCAGCTTGATCCGCTTCTTCTGAAGCGCTTCGAAGGTCAGGTACAGCGTCATCATCTTCGTAAGCGAGGCTGGATACTTGGGATCGTCCGCATTGGCCCGGTAAAGAACCTCCCCGTTGCCGGCATCGACCACGATCGAAGCATATTTCGATTGAGCCGATACCGGCCCGGCGCCCAGCGCGCACAAGGCCAGCACCAGCGTCGCGGTCAACAACCGCCCCCAAACGCGCGCCAGCCCGTACGATGATGACTGCATGGCGGAACCCCCTGACGCCCTTAAGAGTTAACTTTCGATAGGATGGTAATTTCGTGGAGAATCAATGTCTACCACCCTTTCGTTAATCGGGTGTCTCGACCGCCACCGGGGATATTTCCCGAACGGGTGAGGGATCGGCGCTCCGGAAGATTATCGGGAGATCGTCTCGTATGGTGTGCGGCGCGGTGATATATTCTCTGGTATGCGCATCATGCCGATCGGTTTAGCCGTTGCCTGTGCTTTGATCCTGTCCGGTTGTGCCTCCCTGGGACCGGCGGGGGAAGCGGATGCGCGCAAGCTGACATGGTTCAGCTACGTCAACGGCGAGGATCTGCGCGCCCAGTGCTCCAGCGCGGAGCCGGACCGTTACCGGCTTATCTACAATTCGAAGGCGAACGCCCAACTGCGCACATACGAAGTGCGGGCGGTGGAAAACGGCGACGAGCACGAAGGCGGGGCGGTGGTCGAAGCCCGTGTCATACCGGCCGAGGCACTGTGGCGGCGCGATCCGGAAGACACTCTGACGACGGGGCAAGCCGCCAGCATGCGGCTCTACCTGTCGCCCGATCAGTTTGAAAGGTTAACGTCGAAGCTTGCCGAGAGCGGCGTCTTCGAAGGTTCGTCCATGGAACTTCATACCAGATCGGCGGGAGTTTTCTGGCTCGCCAGCGGTTGCCACGAAGGCGCCTACTTCCTCACGGCGTTCTCGAACCCGTCGGACAGGTTCGAGAACATTGGGATAGGAACTGGCGGGATAGGCGCCGGCGAAATGGGTACCGGCGCCGGGCGCCCTAATTAATCGCCATCGTCGCCCCGGACGACCGCCAGCGACGGCTGGGCGTTGGGCATCAGCTTGTCGATCCAGGGGCCGTCCGGCATCCGGGCGGCCAGATCGGTGATGTTCCGGTTCCACCACTGCCGCTGATCGACCAGATCGTCGTAGTCGAACTGAGTCTGCCTCCAGGCGCTGTCGGCATTGGTCATGGCGACCATGTCGATCGGGAAGCCGACGTCGGCCGAACTGAACCGGGTCGAGTCGAACGAGAGATACGCAAGCTTAAGAGCCGTCTGCATCGACGTGTCGTAGCGCAGCGCGCGGTCCAGGATCGGCTTGCCATAGGCGGTGGCGCCGATCGACAGATAAGGCGTGCGTTCGTCCACCTCGATCCAGTTGCCTTCCGGATAGACCAGGAACATCGTCGGCTCCCGGTCGTCCGCCAGCCGGCCGCCGATGATGGCGTGCAGGTTGAAGGTCAGCTTGCTGGCTTCCAGTGCTTCCTTGTCCTCCGCGGCGACCTGCCGCAGGCAGTGCGTGAACGCGTTGACGGCGTCCAGCATGCTGGAAAAACTCTCCGTCGGGCGCTTCGTCATGTCGCGGCGCAGATAGGCCAGCGTCTTGTCGCGCACGCTGCGCAGGCCGGAGTTCATGATGAAGAACCGGTGGGCTCCCGATCCCATGATGGTGACCTTGCGCGCTGCCGATAGCTGCGAACCACTGGTGATCCGGCCATCCGACAAGCCGATCAGGCCGTCACGGATCTTGATGCCAAGGCAATAGGTCATATCGAAAAAATCCAAAGGCGGGCGGGCGGGGTATCCTGTCATGCCGGGCAGGCCGCCACAAGCGCGCTACCCGCAACGCACGGACAATCGGGCTTTTCCGTGAATGGCCCCTTAACGTGCCTTCCTGGCGGATGCCCGGAAACCCGGCGGGCAGATTATTGTGCACTGCACAATAACTGTTGACGCCACGCTGGAATTGCTTATATTGAGGTCATTGCTGCACCGCAGCATAAAAGTTCAAGCCGCTGAAGACCAATGCACTTCGCCGTGACCCTCCGCTGGAGTTGGTGCGGCGCCAAACCAGGAGAAGATCACATGGCCACCACCCCGAATTACGCTCAGTTCGTCTCCACCGCCAAGGACCAGGTCGAGAAGTCCACCTCGCAGTTCCTTAAGGGCTTTGAGAGCCTGAACGCCCTGACCAAGCAGAACGTCGATGCCTTCGTGAAGTCCAGCTCGATCCTTGCCAAGGGCTTCGAGGACATCAGCAAGAGCACCGCCGCCTACACCCAGAGCGCGCTGGAAGCCAGCGCCGCCGCCGGCAAGCAGGCTCTGACCGTGAAGACCGTCCGCGATCTGGTGGACCTGCAATCGACGTTCGCCAAGAAGAGCTTCGACAGCGCCGTCGCGGAAGGCACCAAGGTGTCCGAGCTCTCCGTCAAGGCCGCCAACGAGGCTTTCCAGCCGATCAGCGCCCAGATCAACGCGACCCTCAGCAAGCTGACGAAGCCGCTGGCGGCGTAATCTCAATTGACGATCCGGCGGCGCCGATATTCTCGCGCCGCGGTGATTTTCGATCGGGTAAGGCCCGGCGGTCCATGGCGACCGCCGGGCCTTACTTATTTTTCACTCAGGACATACCGATTATTGCGCGAAAAGGGGCCGGCTGGAGCAATCCGCTGAAATACGTCATAGCCGACACGCTTTGACACAACACGCCTCTTCCAAGCGCGTCCGGAAATCTCATATGATTGTCGGAGGATGTCCATCGCGATGAATGCTAAATTTACCCATGGCCGACAACGACAAGCACGGGGACGAGGGGACCGTGACGGGAGTGGTCGTCAAGGCCAAGCCCCAGACGAAGAAACCCTCGATGTACAAAGTTCTGATGTTGAACGACGACTATACTCCGATGGAGTTCGTCGTTCTCGTGTTGGAGCGATTCTTCAACAAGAACCGCGAGGAAGCGACGCAGATCATGCTGCACGTGCATCGGCGTGGCGTCGGCATCTGCGGGGTCTTCACTTACGAGGTAGCCGAAACGAAGGTAACCCAGGTGATGGACTTTGCGCGCCAACACCAGCATCCTTTGCAATGCACTCTGGAGAAGGATTAGCCCGGCATGCTCTCGCGTAATCTCGAGCAATCCCTGCACCGAGCCCTAGCCTACGCCAACGAGCGCCGTCACGAATACGCCACGCTTGAGCACTTGCTGCTCGCGCTCACCGAGGATCAGGATGCCGTAGCGGTCCTGAGAGCCTGTGGCGTCAACCTTGACAAGTTGCGCTCAGAGCTCGGCGAATACCTCGACAACGAACTCTCCAACCTGATCACCAATCGTCCCGAAGACGCGAAGCCGACTGCCGGCTTCCAGCGGGTGCTCCAGCGGGCGGCGATCCACGTACAAAGTTCCGGTCGTGAAGAAGTGACTGGGGCCAATGTGCTGGTAGCGCTGTTTTCTGAACGCGAGAGCCATGCGGTCTATTACCTGCAAGAGCAGGAAATGACCAGGTTCGACGCGGTAAACTATATCTCTCACGGGATCGCGAAGGCGCCGGGCCGCAATGAAACAAAGCGGGTATCGGGAGCTGACGACGACGCTGCGGCGGAGAAGGTCGTGAAGAAAGGCACTGAGGCTCTCGAGGCATATTGTGTCAACCTTAACAAGAAGGCGGCCGGCGGGAAGATCGATCCGCTGATCGGCCGGGACCAGGAGGTCGAGCGGACCATCCAGATCCTTTGCCGTCGCTCCAAGAACAACCCGCTTTACGTGGGTGACCCCGGTGTCGGCAAGACCGCCATCGCCGAGGGTCTGGCGCGCCGTATCGTTCATGGTGAAGTTCCGGACGTTCTGGAAAACGCCACCATCTTCTCGCTCGACATGGGTTCGCTGCTGGCCGGTACCCGGTATCGCGGCGACTTCGAAGAGCGGCTGAAGGCCGTGCTTTCCGAACTGGAAGCAATGGAAGGCTCCATCCTGTTCATCGACGAGATCCACACCGTGATCGGTGCGGGTGCTACCTCGGGCGGTGCGATGGATGCGTCCAACCTGCTGAAGCCGGCGCTCGCCAGCGGGTCCCTGCGGTGCATCGGATCGACCACCTATAAGGAATACCGGAACTACTTCGAGAAGGACCGCGCGCTCGTCCGGCGCTTCCAGAAGATCGACGTCGCCGAGCCGTCGATCGAGGATGCGGTCAAGATCCTCCGGGGTCTGAAACCCTACTACGAGAAGTATCACCGGGTCCGCTACACGAACGAGGCGATCCGTTCCGCCGTCGAGCTGTCGGCCCGCTACATCGGCGACCGCAAGCTGCCGGACAAGGCGATCGACATCATCGACGAGGTCGGCGCCGCCCAGATGCTGGTGCCGGAGTCGCGGCGGAAGAAGACCATTCAGGTCAAGGACGTCGAGGCGGTGGTCGCCAAGATCGCCCGCATTCCACCGAAGAGCGTTTCGCGCGACGACCGCGAAGTGCTGCTGAACCTTCAGCGCGACCTGCGCACGATGGTCTTCGGACAGGACAAGGCGATCGAAGCTCTGTCTTCGGCGATCAAGCTGGCCCGTGCCGGCCTGCGCGATCCGGAGAAGCCGATCGGCAACTACCTGTTCAGCGGCCCGACCGGCGTTGGCAAGACCGAGGCGGCCCGCCAGCTTAGCATGACGCTGGGGATCGAGTTGATCCGCTTCGACATGTCGGAGTACATGGAGCGTCATACCGTGTCGCGCCTGATCGGCGCCCCTCCCGGTT
>DASQKT010000758.1:0-6572 GCA_035630415.1 Skermanella sp. | reverse complement strand
CCTCGGTCGATCGCGCGGCCCGGCGCAAGGAGTGGGCGGTGTTCCTGGGCTGGGCGCCCCATCCGATGAACGTCAAGCTGCCGATGGGCTACCTGGACGGCGGCGAGGAGTATTTCGGCCCCAACCGAGGCAGCGCCACCGTCCGTACCCTCACCAAGGCCGGATTGGTCCAGTCCTGTCCGAACCTCGGGAACTTTCTGAAGCAGCTCGTCTTCTCCATCCCCATGGAGAACGAGATGATGGTCATGATCCTGAACGACAAGATGGACCCGAAGAAGGCAGTCGAGCAGTGGATGCGGACCAATCCGCAGGTGCTGGACGGCTGGCTGGCCGGCGTCACCACTTTCGACGGCAAGCCGGGCCTGCCCGCCGTCAAGTCAGCTCTCGGCCTGTCGTCCTAGATGCTCCTCCCTCCCGACGAACTGGCGCCCGGTGTTGCCGAGGCACTGCGTAGAAGTGCCGAACTGATGCCGGCGGTTGGCGCCGGCGTTCCGGAGATGCGCACCGCCTACGAGGCCGAACGGGCGTGGTGGAACGAACCGGTCATCGAGCTAGCCTCCGTCACGGACGGCGTGCTCGACCTGGACGACCGCGCCGTCGGCATCAGGGTCTATCGGCCGCCGGGCGATGCTCCCTTGCCGGCGCTGGTCTATCTGCATGGCGGCGGATTCGTCGTCGGGTCGCTCGATAGTCACGACCGGATCATGCGGCAGCTCTGCCGCCGGTCCGGGGCGGTCGTCGTCGGGATGGATTACCCGCTTGCTCCCGAACACCCGCATCCGGCCGCCATCACCACAGTCGAGCAGGCGGTCCTTTCGCTTGCCGACAGGCCACGGGAACACGGAATCGATCCTGGGCGGCTAAGTATCGGCGGCGACTCCGCCGGCGCCTATCTAGCGCTGGCGGCGGCGTTGCGGCTGCGCCAGCGCCGTCCGGGCATCATTAGGTTCCTGCTGCTGTATTACGGCCTCTACGGTTTTCGGGAGTCGCCGTCGCGTCGCCGGTTCGCCGATCCCGTCTACGGCCTGACGCCTGCCAAGCTGCGGTTCTACGAAGCTTGCTATCTGGGCACCGATACATCCCCCAAGGCGGATGCAATCGATTTGCTGGCGTCCGACCACTCCGCCTTGCCGCCAGCCTTTGTCGCCGCCGCCGCTCTCGATCCCTTGCTTAATGACAGCTTGGCCCTGTCGGAAGCGCTGTCCCGCGCCGGCGGCAGTGCGGAGTTGCGCATATACGAGGGCGTCCTGCATGGCTTCCTGCACTGGAGCCGGCTGGTCCCCGCCGCCACACAGGCATTGGAAGACGGAGCACGTGCCCTCCAAGACGCCCTGCTCAAACCTCTAGCCTGAAGGTGGTGGAGGCGGGGGCGGGCTGAAGTTGCGCCGTCGTCCTGTCCTTGCTCGGGCTGGCTCCCGAATGACGCCGGTACGCACGGGAAAATCCCTCGTAGCTGCCGAACCCGCAGGCGACCGCGATCTCCGACAGGGAATGGCCGGAGTAGAGGACCAGCGACCGCGCCCGCTCAACCCGCAGCCACAGATAGTAGCTTGTGGGCGACTGGCCGAGTGCGGAGTGGAACAGCCGCTCCATCTGGCGCAGCGACAACCCGGCGCGATCGGCCAGGATGTTGAGCGTCAGCGGCTCCTCCAGGTTCTTCTCCATCAACTGGACGGCCAGCATCAGCTTGGGATGGCAGACGCCGAGCCGCTGAGGCATGTCCGCCCGCTGGCTGGATCGGGCTTCGCGGATGGTGGAATGGATGAACTGCTCGGACACCGCGACCGCGACACGGTGACCGCAATCGATGCGGATCAGGTGAAGCATCATGTCCAGCGCCGCCGTCCCGCCGGCGCAGGTCAGCCGCCGCCGGTCGATGACGAAGATCGAGGGCTGTACTTCCACGGCGGGGTATTGCTCCGCCAGACTATCCAGGCATTCCCAATGGGTCGTCGCGGCATGGCCATCCAGCAGCCCGGCACGGGCGAGCAGCAGGCTGCCGCTGTCGATGGCGCCCAGGATGCTGCCCTGCCGGTCCAGCCGGCGCAGCGGTGCCGCCATGGCGTCGCTGAACGATTCCTGCGGATCGAAGCCGGCGCACAGGATCAGCATGTCGGCGGTTTCGACATCTTCCAGCCGCCGGTCCGTCACCAGCGCCATCCCATTGCTTGCAACCACCGGCCCGGCGGTGGCGGATATCGTGGACCAGCGGTAGCAGGACCGTCCCATCAGGTGGTTCGCGACCCGCAGGGGCTCCACCGCACAGGTGAAAGCCATCATCGAGAATTTGGGAAACAGCAGGAAGGCGATGTCCCGTCCGGACCTATCGGAGGAACTCGTGCTCGGAATAGGCGGCATCGCGCTCGGGCTCTGCTCCGTGGCTGACGGGTATCTTGAAGCGCGTCATTGTGCCGGCAAGCCTGGATGACGAAGCAAGAGGATTTTGCGGCGGCTTTTCGGAATATCCGGTTATCGTACCCCAGCGGTCGAGCCGCTGCGGGCTGGGCCAAGGACCTCGATTATGTTGTTGGTGCCAGCTTCGGCGAGATCCGGCGCAGGATCGCGGGCAGGACCAGCACGATCAGCGATACCGCCAGCAGCGATGCCGAGATCGGTGTCGAGACAAGGGTGAAGGGATCGCCCTGGCTGATCGACAATGCACGCCGCAACTGAGTCTCCGCCATCGGGCCGAGGATGAGGCCGATCAAAACGGGAGCGATCGGGAAATCGTAGAGCCGCATGACGTAGCCGGCCATTCCGATTACGAACATCAGCAGCAGGTCCATCCACGATGTCGCCAGTCCCCAAATACCGACCAGCGAAAACACCATGATGCCGGCATAGAGGTAGGGACGGGGGATCAGCAGCAATCGTACCCATAGCCCGACCAGGGGCAGGTTGAGCACCAGCAGCATGACGTTGCCGACATAGAGCGAGGCGATCAAGCCCCAGACCAATTGGGCATTGTTCATGAACAGCATCGGACCAGGCTGAAGGCCGTAGTTCTGGAAGGCCGCCAGCAGGATCGCCGCAGTCGAGGATGTCGGCAGTCCAAGCGTCAGCAGGGGGACGAGCACGCCGGCCGCCGCCGCGTTGTTGGCGGCCTCCGGTCCAGCTACCCCTTCGATGGCGCCATGGCCGAATTCCTCCGGGTGCGCGGCAAGCCGGCGTTCGACGGTGTAGGACAGGAATGTCGGGATCTCGGCGCCGCCGGCGGGCAGGGCGCCGATGGGAAAGCCGATCGCGGTTCCCCGCAGCCACGGCCTCCACGACCGGCGCCAGTCCTCTGCCGTCATATGGATGCCGCCGGCTAGCGGATTGATGCTCGGCGCATCCGCCCGATAGCGGCTCGCCACATAGATCGTTTCGCCTACCGCGAACAGCGAGACCAGCACAATCGTGATCTGAATGCCGTCGAACAACTCCGGGGAGCCGAAGACCATGCGCGCCTGCGCAGTCTGTCCGTCGATCCCGACGACGCCGAGAGCCAGCCCGATGAACAGGGCGATGAAGCCCCTGACCCGCGACGTGCCCATGACGACCGACACCGACGTGAAGGCCAGGACCATCAGCGCAAAGTAATCCTCCGGCCCGAAGACGAAGGCCAGTTCGGCGATGGTCGGGGCCAGGAAGGTCAAGCCGATGGTGCCGATCGTTCCGGCAACGAAAGAACCGATGGCTGCCGTGGCGAGCGCTGCGGCCCCTCGCCCCCGGCGGGCCATCTGGTTTCCTTCCAACGCGGTCATCATCGAACCGCTCTCGCCGGGCGTGTTGATCAGGATCGACGTCGTGGAGCCGCCATACATCGCGCCGTACAGAATGCCCGCGAACATGATGAGCGCCGATTCCGGTGCGATCTGCGCGGTCACCGGCAGCAACAGCGCTATCGTCAGCGCCGGCCCGATACCGGGCAGGATTCCGATGGCAGTCCCCAGGATGGAGCCGACCAGAGCCCACATCAGGTTTATCGGCTGAAGCGCCACCGCGAAGCCGGCGAGCAGGGAAGGCAATGCGTCCATTCGCGGGTCACCAGCCCACGAGAGGCAGGAAGCCGCCGAGATCGACGCCCAGGCTCCGAAACCCGTACCAGCAGGCGCTCCCCAGTATCAGGCCGAAGGCGAGATCCTGAACGATGCGGCGGGTGCCGAAGGCCCGCGCGACGAGCGTGAAGACCAGCGCCGCCGTCACCGGAAAACCGACCGGCTGCATCGTGGCCAGCGGCACCGCCGCCGCCGTCGTCGCCAGCAAGAAGCCGCTCCGCGAGAAAGGAGCATCCGGCGTCATGTCTTCCGTCGCCTGTGGTTCGAAGCGCTCGCCATGTCCGATCTTGATGGTGAGCAGGAGTCCAAGCAGCACCAGACCCGAGCCGACCAGACCGACGAACAAGCCGGGACCTATGCCGCCGTAGTTCGCCACGACGTCGAGCGAGAAGGCGCCGTTGAGCCAGACCCCACCGATTGCCATGACTCCGAGGCCCAGCCACCATGGGCGTGTCGATGAACTCGACATGTATGCCGCCTTTCCCTGTGCCGCGAATTCGCCGCAGCTGTGGAGTGAGCAGATCAATCCGCCAGCCCGACATCCTTGAGGATGGCTCTCCACCGGGTTTTTTCGTCGGACAGGAAGGTCACGAAGGCATCGCCGGAGAGAAAGGCGTCCTCCCAGCCCTGCCGCTCCAGAGTCTGCTTCCAGACGTCTCCAGTCGAAAGCTTGTCGAACCGGTCGAGCCAGACGGTACGCGCCTTGTCCGACATGCCCGGAGCGCCGACCACGCCGCGCCAGTTCCCGATCGCGACATCGATGCCGGCCTCCTTGAGGGTTGGGGCGTCGATCCCTTTCAGCCGCTCCGGCGAAGTCACCGCGATGATGCGGAGACGCCCCGCATCGGCCAGTGGCTTCAGCTCCGAAGCGCCCGAAATCGCCGCCTTCACCTTGCCGCCGGCAACCGCGGTGACGACGTCGCCACCGCCGGGGAAGGGGATGTAGTTGAGCTTGGCGGCGGGCACTCCGGCCTCGCGGGCTATCAGCGCCAGCGTCACGTGATCGACCCCGCCCAGCGACCCGCCGCCGACGGCCACGGCGCCGGGGTTTCGTCTCAATGCGTCGACCAGATCGGCGGGTGTCCTTATTTCCGACGAAACGGGCACCGCGATGGCGTCGTATTCGTTGGTCAGCCGGGCTAGCGGAGTGGTGACGTCGAGCGAGACCGGCGATTTCGACGTGATGATGCTGCTGACCATGATGGCGCCGGTGAACAGCAATGCATTGTCGTCTCCCTTACCGGTCCGGACGAACTCCGCCAGTCCGATGGTCCCGCCGGCGCCGCCCTTGTTGGTGAACTGCGTACCGTCCTTGAACAGGCCGGATTGTTGCAGGGCCAGAATGGTTTGCCGCGCGGTGCCGTCCCAGCCGCCGCCGGCCGATGCCGGGACCATTATCCGGGCGGTGTCGGCGGTTGCCGGGGCTGCCCACAGGAATGGGACGAAAGCCAATGCACAGATCGCCGCGACAAACCGCTTCATGGGTGTTTCCTTGGAAAGGATTGGATATGGATGTCGGAACCGGAAGGAATCAGACCGGGTCGGCGCGGACGACGATGCCGTCCTCGTCAGCGTAGAGGCTGTGGCCGGGCGTAAAGACGACACCGCCGAATCCGACCGGCTGGTCGATGACGCCGGCGCCGGTCTTCGTGCTCTTGCGCGGGTTGGTTCCCAGCGCCTTCACTCCGAAATCGAGGCCCGCCATGGCCGCTGAGTCGCGGATCGCGCCATTTACGACGATGCCGGACCAGCCATTGGCGACGCCCAGTCCGGCGATGACATCACCGACCAGCGCCGTGTGGAGAGAGCCGCCGCCGTCGATGACAAGCACCTGGCCGTCACCGGGCTCGGAAAGCACCGATTTGACCAGCAGATTGTCCTGATTGCAGCGAATGGTGCGGATACGTCCATGAAAACGTGTGCGTCCGCCCAGGTCCCGGAACTGGAGATCGCACACCTGGAGCGTTTCCTCATGGGCATCGACGAGGTCCGCTGTCGCATGGCTCATAAAATACTTCCTTAGATATTGTCTTTCTAAAAAAGCTAATTCATTATATCGCTAAATGCAACTCTCAAGGTGTTTTCTGTTATGTCGCACTCTCTCAAGTTGGAATATGTGGGAGAGTACAAACAACTGGAGGTGGCTGGAAGGCGCTATCTCCATGTTCCCGTACAGGGGTTTGCCGGTCTGGCCCGGCTGCCTTTCAGCCTCCGTGTTCTACTTGAGAACCTGATGCGTCAGGTTGCCGATGGCCGGTCGTCGCCGGACGAACTGGAGGCGCTCGTTGAGCGCCGCGTCGGCGCCGGTTTGACCTTCTATCCCGCTCGTGTCTTCCTGCAAGACCTGCTTGGCGTTCCGGTCCTGGTCGACCTCGCCGCACTTCGCGATGCGGTTGCCGCCGCAGGTGGCGATCCGCGATCGGTCAACCCAAAGGTGCCGGCCGATCTCGTCATCGACCATTCGCTAAGGGTTGATGTTTCGGCGACTCCCGAGGCGCGGCAGACCAATCTGGCGCTTGAATATGAGCGGAA
>DASQKT010000757.1:0-11036 GCA_035630415.1 Skermanella sp. | reverse complement strand
AAGCTGCTGGAACTGGCGGAGCACGCCACTGTCCCTGTGATCAATGGCCTGACCGACCGATCGCACCCCTGCCAGATCATGGCCGACCTGATGACGTTCGAGGAACACCGTGGTCCCATCGCCGGCAAGGTCGTCGCCTGGAGCGGCGACGGCAACAACGTCGCGGCAAGCTGGATTCACGCGGCGGTCCGCTTCGGCTTCGAACTCCGGCTGGCCTGTCCCGAAGGGCTGAAGCCGCCGCCCGGCCTGATCGCCTGGGCAACGGGGCAGGGCGGCAAGGTCAGCGTGACCGGCGATCCGCAGGCCGCCGTCGCCGACGCCGACTGCGTCGTCACCGACACCTGGGTTTCGATGAACCAGGAAGACGGGGAAACCCGCCATAACCTGCTCGCCCCCTACAGGGTCGATCGGCGCCTTATGGCAAATGCGAAATCAGACGCCATATTCATGCATTGTCTGCCCGCCCATCGCGGAGACGAGGTCACCGCCGAGGTGATCGACGGCCCCAATTCGGTCGTGTGGGACGAGGCGGAAAATCGCCTGCACGCCCAAAAGGGCATTTTAACCTGGTGTCTGGATTCATGAGTCTTCCCGGTTCATCCGTAAACCCGATCGAAAACCCCCGCAACGACGACATCGTACAACCGTTCCAGATCGACGCCTCGGACCTGCGCGGCCGGCTGGTCCGGGTCGGTCCCGTCCTTGACGAGATCCTGTCGAAGCATGCCTATCCCGAGCCGGTCGCCCGCCTGCTCGGGGAGACCATCACGCTCGCCATCACCCTGGCCGGCGCCCTGAAATACGAGGGTATCTTCACCCTCCAGACCAAGGGCGACGGTCCGATCTCCCTGATGGTCGCCGACGTCACCAGCACCGGCGACGTGCGCGGCTATGCCCAGTTCGACGCGGAGCGCCTGACCGCCGCCGATACCGGCAGCGCCGCCCCCGTCCCGACCTTGCTCGGGACCGGCTATATCGCCTTCACCGTCGATCAGGGCGAGCATACCGAGCGCTACCAGGGCATCGTCGAACTGTCCGGCGAGACCCTGTCCGACAGCATCCAGCATTACTTCCGCCAGTCCGAACAGCTCGACACCGGCATCAAGGTCGCGGTCGCCTTCACCGATGTCGGCTGGCGCGGCGGCGCCCTGATGCTCCAGCGGCTGCCGGAAGATCAGATCCAGCAGACGCTCGGCAGCGACGTGGCCGACGACTGGCGGCGCGCGATGGTGCTGATGGGCACCTGCACCGACCGGGAACTGTTGGACCCGACCTTGTCGGCCAACGACCTGCTGTTCCGCCTGTTCAACGAGGACGGCGTCCGCGTCTGGGCTCCCACCGACCTGAACGCAAGCTGCCGCTGCTCGCGCGATCGGGTGGCGACCGTCCTGGCCTCCCTGCCGCGCGATGAGATCGCCGACCTGAAGGTCGATGGAAATGTCGAGGTCACGTGCGAGTTCTGTAACTCCACGTATACTTTTGATGATGCACAATTGGATCACATCTATAGCTGATCCATAGGGGCTCATCTTGGTTCGGGTTGTCGTTCGTATTCTCCGTGCGGGCGTGCTCGCAGCCTCGATCTCGGTCCTGACTTTCAACGCCGCTTCCGCATACAGGGCCAGTCTGGTCCTGGATGCGGAAACCGGGGTCATTCTCCACGCCGATCAGCCCAACCTGCGCAGCTTTCCGGCATCGACCACCAAGATGATGACGGTCTATCTGGCGTTCGAGGCGCTGAAGTCCGGCAGGCTGAAGCTGGACGAGGACCTGCCGATCTCCGTCCGGGCAGCCAGCCAGACCGGCCAGTCGCTCCGCCTGCGGCAGGGCGCCACCATCAAGACCCGCGACGCCATCCTCGGCACGATCATCGAGTCGGCCAACGACGCCGCCGTCGTCCTGGCCGAACGCCTGGGCGGCACCGAATCCGATTTCGCCGAAATGATGAGCCGCAAGGCCCGCTCGCTCGGCATGACCCGGTCGGAGTTCCGCAACGCCAGCGGCCTGAACCACCCCGAACAGGTCGTAACAGCCCGCGACATGGCGCTGCTGGCGCTGGCACTGCTCCGCAACTTCCCCGACCAGTACAGCTATTTCAGCACCCGCAGCTTCAGCCATCGGGGCAGCACCTTCAACAGCGTCAACGGCTTCCTCGCCAACTACAAGGGCGCCGACGGCATCAAGACGGGCTTCACCTGTGCGGCGGGCTACAACCTGGTGGCCTCGGCCGTGCGCGGCGGCAGGCGGATCGTCGCCGTCGTGCTGGGCGAAACCAGCCGGGGCGGGCGTGCCGTCACCATCGCGCGCCTGATGGATACCGCCTATGCGATGCCGGACCCCAAGAGCCATGTCACGATCCACGACATCGATCCGGCCCGCACCAGCGACCCCGACCTGCCGGCCGTCGGCGTGATCTCCCCCGCTTGCGGCGACGCCATATCGGTACCGGGATTGCCGAATGCTCCCACCGTTTCAAGGGCCGACGCCTGGAGCATCGAGTTCGGCGGCACCTTCAACACCAAGGCAAAAGCGACCGATGCCGCCCGCAAGCTGATGCGCAGCCACGCCGCCGTGCTGGGCGGCGGCATGATGACGACATTAGAGCGCGGACGTAAGTTCCGCCCGATCATCCTCAACATGGACGAGCGGCAGGCCACGGCCGCCTGCAAGCGGCTACGGCAGGCGAAGGCCTATTGCGTGGTGGTCACACCCAAGAATCTTCACGCGACAATTGCGAAGGCGGCAGTCAAACAGCGGAAATCCAGGTGACCGGATTGCGGCGCCCGTGGTATCGCAATGCGAGATCCAGCCATCCCCGTTGAACAGAAGCTCCTCATGATCCCGCGCCTCCTCCGTCCGGCCGTCCTCGCCATCGCCGCAACCCTGGCGTTCGGCGCCTGCACCTCGGCCCCGCCGCGCCCGCAGGCCCGACAGATCAGCTTCGCCAATCTGGCGCCGATCTCGTTCGACGTGGCCCGGATCGAGGTGGTCCAGCAGTACCAGCCGCCCCAGGTGGCGCCCAACGTGGATCACCTGACTCCCGTTCCGCCGTCGGACGCGATCCGCCGCTGGGCCAACGAGCGGGTGCGCGCGATGGGCGCCAGCGGCACGATGCGCGTCATCATCAAGGACGCCAGCATCACCGAGACACCCCTGAAGCCCACGACCGGCGTCCGCGGCGCCTTCACGACCGACCAGTCCGAACGCTACGACGGCCGCCTGTCGGTTGACCTCGTGGTCGAGGTGCCGTCCCGCCAGTTCCAGGGCTACACCGGCGCCACCGTCGCCCGCACCATCAGCGTCCCGGAAGACGTCTCCCTCCAAGGCCGCGAGGACGCGTGGCACAGCCTGGTCGAACGCATGATGGCCGACCTCAACGCCAAGCTTGAGGAAGGCATCGACGGCAACCTGTCCGCCGTGACCCTGCGCTAGCAGGACCGGCAGGCCGCTTCCGCTTCGTCGGCTTTCCGGTACCCCATCGCGTCGAGCGCCACCCGCGCCGGGTTCTCTCCGGTTCGTCTGAGGCGCTCGACACCCTGCCTCCAGACGGCGTCGTAGATCTGCGCCAGCAGCGGATCGCCGGCGCAGCGGCGGGCCAGATGATCCGCGTCGAACAGACGACGGCGGTCCTCAGCACGCCAGCGATAGGCGGAAACCCGGTTCAACTCCATCTGCCCGGACAGTCGCCGCAGCGTCTCGACCAGCCGGGCTTCCCGGCTGGAGCGGTCCCGGCACTCGCCGGCCAGACCGGGCAGCAGTTCCGCCACTTCCGGCGCCAGATCCCCCACCGCCGCTAGCCGCAGACACTTCGCCAGATCCAGTCGCCCCCGCAGACGCGGTCCCAACGCCAGCACCATCACGGCGACACGTGTCTGCTCATCCACCCGCATCAGCCCTTTGACCAGATCGGAAACCGCCGGCTCCTCGGCCTTCGGCAACCGCCCGGTCCAGATCCAAAGACGATTCAGCATGGTTCATCCTCCCGGATGACCAACCCTAACGCCGCCACGCACCACGACCCACGAATATTTTATACGGGATGCTCCCGCTCGCCGCCCTCCGGCGGCAGGGAGACGAAGCGGGCCGCCGGGACCGTCCGCCGCAGGTCGTCCAACCTCATGCTGGTCACCAGCCGGACGAAGCGTCCGTCGCTGATCTGCATCCGCTCCCACAGCCACATGCCGGGTCCCATGCGGATCACGCCGGGATGGTTGAAATCGGTCCAGCCGGCGACCGGCGGCGCCGACGGCTCATACCAGCCCAGGTCCGGCAGCCGGGCCTCGCCCTCCTGAATCCAGCGCGACGCGAAGGGCCACAGCGTCTCGCCGTACAGGCCGGAGGCATCGTTGCGCCATTCCTCCCGCCGCGCCTTTGATACCGCCAGCAGCCGGTGGGTGACGTCGCAGACCAGATGCACCCGCAGAGTGGAGCTTTCCACCAGCCGTTTGACCATGGCGTCGGAGGCGGGGTCGAGCCGCGCTTCGATCAGGGGAAGCAGCTTCGCCGCCTGCTCGGGCGTCGGCTGGTGCGTTCCGGATTCCCAGCGCGAAACCGTCGCCTGCGTCACGCGGGCCAGTTCCGCCAGATGGCTCTGCTTCATGCCGGTCAGCCGGCGAAGCCGCCGCATGGATCGCCCGAAGTCCAGCATTCCGCCGCCCCGTCAGGGCCATTCACGGCCAATACGATGTACGGGCGCCAGGATACTGCGGAAATGCCGCGATTTCCACCGGTCTCCCTCAGCGCCCGTACAGTCAAGTAACGGTCAGTCGTCTATGGTCGTCTTGCGCTCGGTCGTAACACTATCCGAAGGAAGGCTTTGGGATTTCGTGGTCGTCGTCCGCTCCGTCACCGTCTCGTCGGAGCCGCAGGCCGCCAGAAGCAACGGAATACCAAGGCTCAACAGTGCGATCTGGAAAATACGCATGTCCGATACTCTCCGATGTTCATCCTGCTCTATCAACCGGGCAAGACTTCGAAGGTTGCGGTACACCGCTAAAGATAACGCTGGATTTGCCTCAAACCCTTATATCCGCCAGTATCACTTCCGCCAGAAGCCCGGCGTCAGCAGGATCAGCACCGTGAACAGCTCCAGCCTGCCCAGCAGCATCCCGGCCGACAGCACCCATTTCGCGGCGTCCGGCAGCGTCGCGAAGGTGCCGCTCGGCCCGATCACCGGCCCCAGTCCCGGCCCGACATTGCTGATGGCAGTGGCGGCCCCCGTCATGGCGGTCAGGTAGTCCAGCCCCAGGAACTGAAGCGTTATCGACAGCACGGCGAAGCAGACGACATACATGAAGAAGAAGCTCATCACCGAAACCGATACCGATTCCGGGATCGGCTTGCCGTTATAGTACGCGATGAAGACGCCATGCGGCTGGATCAGCCGCCGCATCTGGGCGTCCGCCGTCGCGTACAGCACCTGGAAGCGGAAGATCTTGATGCCGCAGGTGGTCGAGCCAGCGCATCCGCCGACGAACATCAGGAAGAACATCATCCCGCCGGCGAAACTACCCCAGGTCCCGAAGTCTGACGTGGCGTAGCCCGTGCCCGTGATGACGGAAACGACGTTGAACCCCGCTAGCCGCAGCGCCACCAGCGGCGGATATCCCTGGTCCCACCACAGATGGGCCGCCATCAGGCAGACGGCGACCGCCACGATGGTCAGGAACCACTGGACCTGGGTGTCGTTCCTCAAGGGCCGGGGATCGCCGCGCAAGGCCCTCAGATACAGCACGAAGGGCAGGGCGCCCATCAGCATGAAGACGATGGCGACCACTTCCACCAGCGGATCGTCGAAGTAGCCGAGCGACGCGTCGGCGGTGGAAAATCCGCCGGTCGCGATCGTCGTCATGGCGTGCGCCACGGCGTCGAACCAGTCCATCCCCGCCGCGTGATAGCCGATCGCGCACAGCATCGTGAAGCACAGGTAGATCAGGCCGATCCAGGTCGCCAATTGTGCCGCGCGCGGCAGCACCTTGTCCGACTTCTCCGACGACTCCGTCCGGAAAAGCTGCATGCCGCCGACCTGAAGCATCGGCAGGATCGACAGCGCCAGCACGATGATGCCGATGCCGCCCATCCACTGGATCAGCGCCCGCCACAGCAGGACGCCGGGCGGAGCGGTATCCAGGCCCACGATCACGGTCGCTCCGGTCGTCGTGATGCCCGACATCGCCTCGAAAAAGGCGTCGGTATAGCTGAGATCGATCGCCGCCAGCATCAAAGGCACGGCAGCGAAGGCGGCGGTCACCGTCCAGGACAGCGTCGTCAGCAGGAAAGCCTGCCGGATCGACAGCGTGAAAGCGGGCACGCGGTTGGTCAGCATCAGCGCCACGCCGACGAACAGGGTGAACGCCGCCGAGATCGCGAAGACCTCCCAGTCCTCGTGCCCGGCCGACAGGTCGGCCATCAGCGGAATCACCATGCTGGCGGCCAGCGTCGACAGCAGGATGCCGAGAACGAAAAAGACGGGGCGAAAATCCAACGACGATATCCAACCGGTAATGTGCGGCAGGGCCGCCGGTGTCCGGCCCGCTCCTCAACTATTGGCAAGAACCGCCGTCTTGTAAATCATTCGCAGTGAAAGCAAAAGGGACGCCGCATTCGCGGCGTCCCTCATAACCGAATACCCCGAGCTGAAGCCCGGTCAGCCGGCGCTGGCGCTTCCGGTATTCCCGATCATCGCCAGGAACTCCCGGCGGGTCGAAGGATCGGTGCGGAACGCGCCGAGCATCCGACTGGTGACCATGCTGACTCCCGGCTTATGAACGCCGCGCGTCGTCATGCACTGATGCTCGCCCTCGATCACGACGGCGACGCCCAGCGGCTGAAGCACTTCCTCGATCGTGTTGGCGATCTGGGACGTCATCTTTTCCTGGATCTGAAGCCGCTTGCCGTAGGCTTCGACCACACGGGCGAGCTTGCTGATGCCGACGACGCGGCTCTTCGGCAGATAGGCCACGTGAGCCCGGCCGATGATCGGCACCATGTGGTGCTCGCAGTAGCTCTCGAACCGGATGTTCTTCAGGACGACCATCTCGTCGTAGCCGTCCGTCTCTTCGAAGGTCCGCTGGAGCAGTTCGACCGGATCGACGCCGTAGCCGGCGAAGAATTCCTCGTAGGAGCGGACCACGCGATCGGGGGTTCCCAGCAGGCCTTCGCGGTCGGGGTCGTCGCCCGCCCACAGCAGCAGGGTCCGGACGGCTTCCTCGGCCTCCGCACGGCTCGGGCGCTTGATGCCGGGGGCGCTGCGGAGATGGTGGGTCGGACCGCGAACCGGATTGTCCGCAGCCAAGGGATTGAATGAACTCACGATGAGACCCTTTCGATGGCCGGCTAGTTCCCGGTTCGCTCCTGGACGCGCTGTCGTCCCCCGACCGCAGTTCGACCTTGGCGGCAACCGGTTCCGCTTGAACAGTAAGATGGCGTGATTTTCCCGCGCTTCAAGGCGCAAGACGAGGTGTAGAAACTTGAAGTTGTCAGTTCAGATGGACAGTCTCGTGGGGGCTGTCCAGAGAGAAGGCTGGGATCACGACGTCGAATTTCTCGCCGCGCGTATTCTCCATCTGATAGCTGCCGGACATGATGCCCGAAGGCGCTGTCAGGGGAGTTCCGCTGGTGTATTCGAAGCTTTCACCCGGTTCCAGCACCGGCTGTTCACCCACCACGCCGGCGCCCTGCACCTCCTGGACGCGGCCGAAGCTGTCCGTGATCCGCCAGTGGCGGTTGCGGAGCTGGACGGTTTCGCGCCCGGTGTTCTCGATCCGGACATGGTATGCCCAGACGAAATGATGCTCAGCCGGCGAGGACTGATCCTCAAGGAACGTCGGCTTGACCGAGATCTTGATCGCGCGGGTCGTCTGGCTGTACATGGCGGGCTCGCGTACCGTGCGGCTGTTATCTCAAATAGGCATTGGAATTAAAATTACTCCTTGCGTTCCTCCTTGTCCAGACGGGCATCCAGGCGAAGCTCGCGCCTGCCGTCATTTCTACCTCTAATTACCTTTATAGCTTATTAAAATGTGTACCCGGATATGTCGCGTTTTTCTCACCGCAGCTCGATGACCGGCCCGTCCGCCTCTGCGCCATCAGCCGGATCATGGGTCACCAGCAGCGTCGGAAGCCCGCGCCGACGCGCGTGATCGAAGACCCAGGCCCGGAACCGGGCGCGCAGGGCGACGTCCAGCTTGGAGAAGGGTTCATCCAGCAGCAGGGCCGCCGGCTCCGCCAGCAGCGTCCTCATCAGCGCCACCCGTGCCCGCTGTCCGCCCGACAGCGTCGCCGGATCGCGGCCGCCCAATCCGCCGAGATCGGCATCCTCCAACGCCCGCTCCACCACCAGCATCCGCCCGGTCGTCCCCCGCACCTCGGCCGGCAGTCCGAATGCCAGGTTTTCCGCCACCGAAAGATGCGGTAACAGCAGGTCGTCCTGAAACAGGATGCCGACCCTGCGCCGCTCCGGCGGCAGGCCTTCCAGATCGACTCCGCCCAGCGTCGCCCGGCCGACTGTTTCGAAGACAGGGTCCAGCGTCCCGCACAGATGGGCCAGCAGGCTGGATTTGCCGCTCCCGCTCGGCCCCATCAGCACGGCCACGCGCCCGCCGTCGATCGTCAGCGACAGGGGCGGGACCAGCACCCGCCCGTGCAGCGAAATCCCGACACCGCTCAGTTCCAGCCGACCAGCCATGCCCATCCCGTCACCCGATCCCGCGATCACCGTGCTCTCCGCAGCCGGCGGAGCTTATCCACCATCCCCGGCAGGACAAGCGCCAGGGCGAAAGCCGCCAGCGGCAACGCCGCCTGGGCGAAGCCATAGACGCCGATCAGCCGCCGGTCCGACCCGGCGGCCAGCCCGATCGCCTCGGTCGTCAGCGTCGGCAGCCGTCCCGCCCCGGCGAACTGCGTCGGAAGATACTGCGCGACGCTGACCGAAAACCCGATCGCCGCCGCTCCCAGCACCGGCTTCAGCAGCAGCGGCAGCCTGACCCGCCAGAACACCCGCCACGGCGAGGCGCCCAGGCAGAGCGCCGACCGCGCATAGCGCTCGTCCAGCGCCCGCCATGGATCGGCCAGCGCCAGGAAGACATAGGGCACCACGAACAGCAGGTGGCTCCAGACCAGCGCCACCCAGGTCCCATCCAGCCCGGCCGCCACCAGCAGCACCTGCGTCCCGAACAGGAAGCCGATCTGCGGCACCAGCAAGGGCAGATAGAGCAGCCACAATCCCCGCGCCGAAGGCCGCAGCCCCGCCCTCTGCTCGTTCTCCAGACATCCGAGCACAAGGACCAGCGCCACGCCGGTAGAGGCGACGCCGGCGCTTAGCGTCGTCCAGGCGGGACCCGCCAGTTGAGGCAGCGCCCGCATCCAAGTCTCCCAGCTCCAGGCCGCCGGCAGCGCCTCGGGAAAGCGCCAGCGCTCCGCCACCGACCACAGCCCCAGCCCGGCGGAAGCCCCCATCGCGACCAGCACCACGCCCGCCGCCAGCACGCCGCTGGCCAGCCTCGCCGCCGTTCCCGCACCGCCGCGCCGTCCCGACACCGCCCAGTGCCGCCCGATCCGCCCCACCACCACCTCGCCCAGCCGCCACAGCAGGATCAGGGCCGCCGCCAGGACCAGTTGCAGGCAGGCGCCCGCCGCCGCCTGATAGCGCATGGCGAGATCGGGATCGCTGAACCAGCGCAGCACCAGCACCGCCAGGGTAGGGGGAGTGCCCGGCCCTAGGATCAGCGCCATATCGACGACGGAGGCCGAGAACGCCAGCACGGCGTAGACCGGCAGCCGCAACTGCGGATAGACCAGCGGCAGAACCGTCTTGCCCCAGGCCGTGACCGGCCCGTACCCCATGGTCCGCGCGACGGTCAGCGTCCGGTCGGCGCGCACCTGATTGAGCGCCGCGACGGTCATCAGCAGCAGGAACGGCACCTCCTTGAGCATCAGCCCAAGCACCAGCGCCAGCCCCATCGGGTCGTTGACGGTGGCAAGGTCGGGCGGCCAAGTCCATCCCGTCGCCCAGGGCGACAGCAGCCGCGCCAGCCATCCGCTGGGTGCTATCAGGAAGGCGAAGCCGATCGCGAAGGCGGCATGGGGCAGGGCCAGCAGCGGCGCCAGCAGCCGCCTCAAGCCGGAGAAGACCCGCGTGCCGTGCCACGCGGCGCAGAACCACAGCGCGATCCCGACCGACAGCAGGGTCGCACCCAGGCCGGTGCCGACCGACAGCACGACGGCGCCCGCCAGCCCCGGAGCCGCCATCAGCGCCCGCCACGGGTCGAGCGTCGGCTCCGTTCCGCCCAAGGCGGGCAGGATGCCGAAAGAGGGCGCCCAGGTGCCGATCAGCCCGCCCGCGATCGGCCCCAGGAACAGCACCAGCGTCAGCGGCGGCACGAATCCTAGCGCGCTCCACCGCCGGCGCTTGCCGGCGGTTGCCGGGCGTCCGATTGCTCGGCCCGCTCCGCCGCTCACGATTTCAGGGCTGACCAACTTCATGGTTTCACGATTTCTTGAGGATTCTCAGCTATGACGGAGGAGCTTGCTTACAGCAACCTACTTCGCCGGGTGCTTGAAGTCAGGGATGTGGCGCGATGGTCACGATAGTTTGATCGCATCGACGCATGGGTCCCCTGACGAAAAACATGCTTTTACCGGAAGGGGTGCGGTGTTATATGCAGCGTCCGTTGAAACTGTTCGGTCAACCGCCCCATGTCGCCCCAGCACGCCCTACGACGACGAAGGACAGTCCGCTTGCACCGCGCAAGCGTCGAAGTCCTAACGCCGCGTGCTGATGCCCATGGGATGACAGGCTGACCTGAACCTCTCCCTCCCGGCATCGGCGGCACGGCTCCAGCCTTTCTGCACACTATTTGCCGCCGGGATAACAAGCCTCGATGAACATCACGATTGAGCAGCCGCACCACGCCGCCGCCATCGATACCCTGCTCGACAACTCCTTCGGCCCCAACCGGGCCGGCAAGACCGTCTACCGCCTGCGCGAAAACGTCGCTCCCGTGTCCGAGCTGTCGCTCGTCGCGGTCGAGGACGAC
>DASQKT010000756.1:0-3084 GCA_035630415.1 Skermanella sp. | reverse complement strand
CCGAAGCACCAGGGAGCGTTCGAGCTGGGCATGGGGCTGGTCGACGTGCCGTTCGACATCCCCAACCTGCGCTGCGAGAACGGCGAGGCGGAAGCCCATGCCCGGATCGGCTGGTTCAGGTCGGTGTCGAACATCCCGCACGCCTTCGCCGTTCAGTCGTTCGCGGCGGAAATGGCCCATGCCGCCGGCAAGGACCAGAAGGACTATCTGCTGGAACTGATGGGACCGGCCAGGATCGCCGAGCTCAAGTCGCTCGATACGCTGTGGAACTACGGTGAATCGACCAAGATGTACCCGGTCGATGTCGGCCGCCTGCGCCACGTCACCGAACTGGTCGCGGAAAAGGCCGGCTGGGGCCGCAAGGTGCCGGAGCGGCACGGCCTTGGCATCGCTGCGCACCGCAGTTTCGTCACCTATGTCGCGACCGTGGTCGAGGCGGCGGTGGCGGAGGACGGCACGCTGTCGATTCCCCGGATCGACGTGGCGATCGACTGCGGCAACGTCGTCAACCCCGACCGCATCCGCTCCCAACTCGAAGGCGCCTGCATCATGGGCCTGAGCCTCGCTTTGTCGAGCGAGATCAGCTTCAAGGACGGCCGCGTCGTCCAGGGCAACTTCGACGACTATGTGGTGGCACGGATCGATCAGGCCCCGCGCGAGATCAACGTCCACATCGTCCCGTCGAACTGGGACCTGGCGCCCGGCGGCGTCGGCGAGCCGGGCCTGCCTCCGCTGGCGCCGGCCCTGACCAACGCCATCTTCGCCGCGACCGGCAAGCGTATCAGGACCCTGCCGATCGGGGAGCAGCTCAAGGCGTAAGCCGAAGGCTCAGCTTAAGGCTAAGGGATTGGGGAAAAAGCTCTTTTTCAATGGGGTTTCTCCCCTACCCTGCCCGTATCACCCTTACTTCCTTTTAGTAACGATTGAACACCTGTTCAGATTGACAGGTATGGGAGCCGTCGGTAAGGTGCGCGCGTCCATTGGGGAGTAGCCACCCTTTACGAAGGGGCGCGTGCCAACAGACTCGGGTGTCATGCCCGTGGCGCGTGCGGCTTACGGAGCGTTGTCCAATACAGGGATAATGTGATCCGGCGGTTCGGCGAGACTGATGGCACGACCGCCGCCCGAAGGCCAACCGGGTGCGGGCGTGCTATCCTTGCTCGTCTGGCCGGAGATACCCGGATGTTCGGCGCCACTACTTTCGCGCTCGCGCTCAGCCTGTCCATGGATTCGTTCGCCGCCGCCCTCGGGCGCGGAGCCGCCCACAAGGAGCCGGGTCTGCCCGAGGCGCTTCGGGTTGGCCTCATCTTCGGCATTTGCCAGCTCCTGATGTCGGTCGCCGGCTGGGCGGTAGGCTCCTCCTTCGCCGATATCGTCCAGGACTACGACCACTGGATCGCCTTCGCCCTGCTGCTCGCCATCGGCGGCAGCATGCTCCGCAACGCGGTCGCGGGCGAAGCCGACGATCCCGCTGCCGCCAAGCGGTCGGGCTGGCTGTCGCTGCTGACCACCGGCGTCGCCACCAGCATCGATGCAAGCGCCGTCGGCGTCGGCCTCGCCATGGCCGACGTCAACATCGCGGCCACGGCCAGCCTTGTCGGGCTCGTCACTTTCCTGATGGGTTTTGGCGGCGTCATGCTGGGCCGCGCCGCCGGGCCGATGCTGGGACGCCGGGCCGAGTTGATCGGCGGGCTTGGACTTGTCGCCATCGGCACCAAGATTCTGGTCGAACACACGCTGTTCTGATCGGTCCGCCAAAGTCCGAAACAGCCTGAAGCTATCGGAGACAAACCCATGTGCTGCCGCCCCGCCGTCGAACGAGCCTTTACCGAAATGAAGGCATCAGGCGCCCCCGACCGGCATGCGCTGGAAGCAGCCCTCATCATCCACCGCTTCCACCATCCCGAGGTCCCGCTGGACGAGGCTCTTACCGAAGTTTCGCGCTGGACGGTTGGCCGTCTGGTCCACTGAAAAAGTCGGCTCTTCGGAGCCCGTTCGGGATTTATCCCCTCCCCGTTGGTATCGGTATCGGCCTGAAAGGCGAAGTAGTGGAATTCGCCCGCCTCTTCAATCGTTCTGTCATCAAGCAACAATGATGATGGTTCGGGAGAGTCATGGTGGAGAACCATGTGCGCAGTGCCTTGGTGCCCTTATACCCGAGGTTGAGGCGGTTCGCCGTGGCCCTCACCGGCTCCAGAGCGGAAGGCGACGATCTGGTTCAACATGCCTGCGAACGGGCGCTCGCGCGCACTTACCAGTGGCAGCCGGGCAGCCGGCTCGATAGCTGGCTCTTCCGCATTATCCAGAATACTTGGGCGGACGAGCGGAAGTCCGCGCGCAGCCGTACCCAGGCTCCGATCGAAGCGGCGACCGACGAGATCGGCGACGACGGGGTCCGGCGGGCGGAGGCACGGCTGACGCTGGACAATGTCTATCGTGAACTATGTAACCTGCCTGAGGAACAGCGGGCCGTCCTGACGCTGGTCTGCGTCGACGGCCTTTCCTACAAGGAAGTCGCCGAAATACTGGGCATTCCCGTTGGCACGGTCATGAGCCGGGTGGCACGGGGACGCCTTGCCCTTGCCGACCGCATAGAAGCATCCGGCGCGCCCTCCGCCGATAACATTCTCAAGCTACGGTGACTGCCATGAGTGTGTTCATAGACGATGCAATGCTGGCAGCCTATGTGGACGGGGAGTTGGACCCCGCCCAGCTTCGGGAAATCGATCGATTGCTGATCACGGACCCGCAAGCGCGATACAAGGTCAGGCGCATGCGCGAGACCACGGCGCTTCTGCGCGCGGCCTGCGCCGAATCCCATTTCCAGGAAGTCCCCGACCGCCTGATGGCGCTGGTCGAAAGGCGGTCGGCACCGGTGCGGGCTCCCTGGCTGCGCCGGATGATGGCGGCTTCCATCCTGCTGTTCTGTCTCGCCGGCATCGATTATGCCCTGGACCATCATGCATGGCCGATAGAAACTGCCGCCGCCATGAACGAACGTACGGCCATGATGGACGAGATCGCAGCCTATCATCTGGTCTATGCCCGCCAGACCGAACATCTGGCGGAAGTGCCGGCCGAGCG
>DASQKT010000755.1:0-2122 GCA_035630415.1 Skermanella sp. | reverse complement strand
CGCAGCTGCTCCAGCTTTTCCTGCTGCTCCAGATGCGAGGGAGGCAGCGAGACGAAGCGGGCCAGCGCTGGCGTCCGGTAGGCGTAGAGGCCGATGTGGTGGAGCAGCGGCGCTTCGCCGGTCGGCGCCGTGGCGCGGGTGAAGTACAGCGCGCGGCCCGTTGCAGCACCCGGCGCCCGTTCGACCACCGCCTTGACGACGTTGGGATTGCCGCGCTCGCTGGCGTCGATGATCTCGACCGCCAGTGTGCCGATATCGACCCCCTCGGTTTCCAGCAGCTCGTAGGCGGCGCGGATCGTCTCCGGCGCTATGGTCGGCAGGTCGCCCTGGACGTTCACCACGGCATCGTGCTTGCCGTCCGGGTCCACGGTCCGCAACGCCTCGTAGATGCGGTCGGAGCCGGAGGGATGGTCGGGCCTCGTCAGGACCGCCTGACCGCCGGCCTTGGTGATGGCGTCGGCGATCTCCGGTTCGGCGCAGGCGACCACGACGGGACCGATCCCCGCCTCGATCCCCCGACGCCAGACATGGACGATCATCGGTTCGCCGTGGATATCGGCAAGCGGCTTGCCCGGAAGCCGGGTCGAAGCGAGACGCGCGGGTATGACGATTATCGGGTTGGTTGGCATGGTGGCCATCTGCGACATTTAGGTTATAGGTGTGCGTGCGACATTTCGTCCTGAGGGTCAAGCAGCTAAAGCGGCTGACCCCTGCGACACAGGGCCCTATGTTGCGGTTAACGAAACAATAAGCCGTTGCGCGTGACAGCAGACGGTTCGGCCGCTATCGTGCGGTAATTACAAGGGAATTGGGGACTCGCGGCATGTCGAGCATGGAATTCAACAAGTTGTCAGGGGCCATCCTGCTGGGCGGCCTCGTCGCGATGATGAGCGGCTTCATCGCGGAGGTGCTGGTTTCGCCCAAGCATCTGGAACAGAACGCTTATCAGGTCGATACCAGCGCCATAGCGCCGGCGGCGTCGGCTGCCGGCGGCGAACCCGCCGAGGTTCCTCCTGTGGCTCCCCTGCTGGCCAGCGCCGATCCGGCCGCCGGCGAGAAGGTGTCCAAGGCCTGCGCGTCCTGCCACTCGTTCGAGAAGGGTGGCGCCGCCAAGGTCGGGCCGAACCTGTGGGGTGTTATCGGCGGTCCGCACGGCCACATGGAAGGCTTCGCCTACAGCGACGCGATGAAGAACACCCCAGGCAACTGGGATTTCGAAGGGCTCAACCACTTCCTGCTGAACCCGAAATCCTACATCTCCGGCACCAAGATGAACTTCGCCGGCATCAAGAAGGACCAGGACCGCGCCAACCTGATCGCCTGGCTGAACACCCAGTCCGACAGCCCGCAGCCGCTGAAGTAACGACTGACTGGCTATACCGTTGTAATCCGGGTGGCGGGATGGAAAGAGCCCCGCTAGGATGCCTTTTCCTCCTGCCGGCCTGGATTACAAATAATGACGGCGTCAAGCCCTTCGACCGAACCGTCCGCCGACCTGCCGGACTCCATCATCCTGCCGGAAGGCGTGACCGATCTGGCTGTCCGCTTGGCCGACGCCGCCGGTTCGGTGATCCGGCGCTACTACCGCACGCCCTTCGCGGTGGACGACAAGCCCGACAGCTCGCCGGTCACGATCGCCGACCGGGAAGCCGAGGCCGCCATCCGCGCCATCCTGGCAGCCGAGCGCCCCGATGACGGCATCGTCGGAGAGGAGCACGGCACGACCAACGGCGACGCCGACTGGCTGTGGGTGATCGACCCGATCGACGGCACCAAGTCCTTCATCACCGGCCGCCCGACCTTCGGGACACTGGTGGCCCTGCTGTACCGGGGCCGTCCCGTCCTGGGCGTGATCGACCAGCCCATCACCGGCGACCGCTGGGTGGGAGCCATCGGGCAACCGACCACCCTCAACGGCAAGCCGGCCCGCGTCCGGGCCTGCCCGTCGCTTGGCCGGGCGACGCTCAACACGACCTCCCCCGATCTGTTCGGAGCCGACGACTACGCGGCCTTCCGTCGAGTCGCGACGGCCGTCAAGCTGCCCATGTATGGCGGCGATTGCTACGCCTATGGCCTGCTGGCCGCTGGCTTCGTCGATCTGGTGATCGAAGCAGGCCTGAAA
>DASQKT010000754.1:0-11260 GCA_035630415.1 Skermanella sp. | reverse complement strand
TCTTTTGGATATATATTACAGAAGCCGCTGGAGAGTCTCATGTTCCGTGCTCTGGGCATCGCGCAGAAGCTTGCGGTTGCCGCATTGCTGTTCCTGGCCCCCGTCGGTTACGTCCTGGTAGCCCTTGTCGGAAATCAGAACGCGACGATCGCTTTCAGCGACAAGGAACGGGCCGGCACCCTGTATCTGCGGCAACTGGCCAAGGTGCATGCGGAGTTGGCCAGTACTGCCCTTGGCAACGGCAAGGTGGCCGCCAGCGGCGGCGCCGGCATCATAGAGACGGCGGAACGTGAATTCGGCAACGGCATGGAAAGCGCCGAGATGGCCAAGGCGGCGGCATCGGCCGTGCGCGCCGTGACACCGGACGGTACGGGCGGCAACGAGGCGCGGGCGGCACTCCGTGCCGTGATCTCGCGTGTCGGCGACAAGAGCAACCTGATCCTCGATCCCGACCTCGACAGCTTCTACGTGATGGACATCATGCTGGTGAAGCTGCCGGAGGCGCTGGACCGGACGGTTTCCATGGTAGCACTGGCGCGCGCCACCTTTGCCGACGGCGTTATGGACGCCGAGGAGAAAGTGGCGTTCTACGTCGAACTGGGCGGTCTGAAGGCAGTGACCGACGGAATCGCGGCGTCGCTGGCTTCCGCCTACAGCGGCAGTGCCGACGGCTCGGTCAAAGCCAGCCTGGACGCCCCGGCAACCAAGCTGGCGGCCGACCTCGGCAAGCTGATTTCCTCGATCGAGCAGGGAGCTCCTGATGCGGCCACGGTTACCGGAGTCCTTGGCGCACAGAGGACGATGTACGACGCGACGTCGATCGATCTGGAGCGCTTGCTGAACAACCGGGTCGATGGATTCTCGGCGTCGCAGTTCTGGACGCTGCTGATAACGGCGCTGCTGTTCGTCGCGGCCTCCGGCGTGGTGCTCCTGGTGGTGCGGCGTGGCGTGCTCACTCCCCTGCTGGGACTGACGCAGGCCATGAAGCGGCTGGCTGCCGGCGATCTGGAAAGCACCATCGCGGGAGTGGACCGCCACGACGAGATCGGCGCCATGGCCGCCGCCACCGCCGTGTTCCGCGACGCCGCCCACCGCAACCGCGAACTCGAAGCGGAACAGGCCCGGATGCAGGCCAACCGGGCGCGCCGTCATGAAGCGCTGGAGACCCTGACCCAGGACTTCCAGGCTGCTATCTCCGGACAGCTCCGCGCGGTTGCCGCCGCCGCCACCGAACTCCAGGCGACGGCGGGCGCGCTGAATTCCGAAGCGGAGCGCGCGTCGGAACAGGCAGGTCTGGCGGCTGAAAGTGCCGAAGCGGCAAGCCGTAATGCCGAGCTGGTAGCGACAGCAGCCGAAGAGTTGTCCGGCGCCAGCAATGAGATCGGCGCACAGGTGGAGAAGACGACCATCACGACGCGCATAGCGGTCGAGCAGGCCGGCCGGGCGCAGGGAGTCACGCATGAATTGACGGAAGTCGCAGCCGGCGTGACCCAGATCGTCCAGTTCATTCAGGACATAGCGTCGCAAACCAATCTATTGGCGCTGAACGCCACGATCGAGGCGGCGCGGGCCGGAGAGGCCGGCAAGGGCTTCGCCGTCGTGGCCGGCGAGGTCAAGAACCTGGCCACGCAGACGTCGAAGGCGACCGAGGAAGTGACGACCAAGGTCGACGCCGTCGTGTCGGCGGCCAACAATGTCGCGTCCCTGATTGCGGAAGTATCACGCACGATCGAAGCGATCGACGGGAATTCCGGGACGATCGCCTCTGCCGTAACCGAGCAGAGCGCATCGACGTCCGAGATCAGCCGGAACGTGCAGGAAGCGGCTGAAAAGACCAACCATGCCTCGGAAAACATCGGACTCGTCCGCGAAACCACCGACTTCACCAAGGTCGCGGCCTCCCAGTTGTTGGCGGCGGCGTCCGACCTGTCGCTCCAGGCGGAAACACTGCGCGGCGAGGTCGATCAATTCCTGGCTGCCATGACGAACGCGGGCGAACGCCGCAGCTTCGAACGCCGGAACCATGACGCGCCTGTAACGCTGAAGATCGACGGAAAGTCAGTGGCCGGCCGCATGGTCGATATCTCCGACGGCGGCACGTCCCTGAACCTCGACGGTGCGTGGCGGGTCGGCATGCAGGCAACCGTCGTGGTCCATGGCGCGGAACTCCCAGGCCGGATCGTCGAAGCCGGCGCCGGTCACGTCAGGGTGCAGTTCCTCTTCGACGAGGATACCCATAACAAGGTCATCAAGCTGTTCGACAAAGGAATGGCCGCATAAGGCCACGGGAACGGATCGCGGCCACGATGGTTGCCGGGGATGCCAGAGCATGTTATGGAATGATCGGTCCATAACTCATCCCGGTCCATCGCTGGAGTTTGCCGACATGATCGATCTGCATTACTGGACGACACCCAACGGGCATAAGGTCACCATCTTCCTTGAAGAAACGGGCCTTCCCTACCGGATCATTCCCGTCAACATCAGCTCGGGCGAGCAGTTCAAGCCGGAGTTCCTGAAGATTGCGCCGAACAACCGCATCCCGGCGATTGTCGATCAGGAACCGGCGGACGGCGGTGAGTCGGTATCGGTCTTCGAATCCGGAGCTATCCTGATCTATCTCGGCGAAAAGACGGGCAGGTTCCTTCCCACCGACCTGCGGGCAAGGGCCGACGTGCTGCAATGGCTGATGTGGCAGATGGGCGGCCTGGGACCCATGGCCGGGCAGAACCACCACTTCGTCCAGTATGCGCCCGAACGCATCCCTTATGCGATGGAACGCTACGTCAAGGAGACCAACCGGCTCTATGGCGTGCTGGACCGCCGTTTGGCCGACCGGCCCTTCGTGGCGGGCGAGTACTCGATCGCGGACATGGCGGCCTATCCCTGGATCGTTCCCTACGAGCGCCAGCAGCAGAACCTGGACGATTTCCCCAACCTGAAGCGCTGGTTCGAAGCCATCCAGGCCCGGCCTGCGGTCGAGCGCGCCTATGCGCGGGCAGCCGAGATCAACTCCCAGCCGACCATGACCGAGGAAGCCAAGAAGATCATGTTCGGCCAGACCGCCGCCAATCTCGGCGGCACCACGAAGTAGGATCAGACGGAAACCGTCGCGACCTCGGTCGTCGCGGCTACCGGCGGCTGAGCGGCGGCTGCCGGTGCTGCTACCGTCGTGGCGGCGGCCTGCGTCTTTTCGGTGCGGCGCTGGTTGCCGAGGCTGGACGCCAATTGGGCGTGAGAGGCAGCCGCGTTCGTGACGAAGTCCTGCTGAAGCGGCTTGTAATCGACCCCGTTGGGACCGATCACGATCATGCCGCAGGGTACGACCCCGCCCCCGCCGCCGCCATATACCGATTCCCCGAAAGCCGATCCGCCACCGGCGCCGACGCCGAAGGTGGTGACGAAGATCGGGATCACCGTCGTATCGCCGACTGTAATCGGTTCCCCGGCGACGCCTTTGCCCAGGATCTTTTCGAATTCCTCCAGCGTGGCGACCATGAAGCCCCGCACCGGATCGGCCATGAATGGAAAAGCATGCATTACGAACCCCAATCATCATGAGAGTTTAATATTTACGAGCATAATCCACATATATTTCTTTAAAAAGTATATGTCATTCCTGCAATTTGCATTTGAAGTGTCAGCTCCGCCATTCGACACCTTGCGTTGAGACATCCTTGCTGAAATCCTGTATGCCTGGGGGTGTCATGAAATATACGGTCGTGCCCGTCGCTTTTTTGGCAAGAAAGAAGATTGCCGTTGCAAGCATGACGATGTTAAAGTGCTCGAATGGGTTAATTCGCCGCACAGCGCCACAAGACGCGTTCGGGCTTATCGACCCGAACGGCAGCTGAGGAATGCTGCCGAACACAACTTAGATTATGCTGCTCTGAAAGTCGCACCAACCAATAAGCGCCGTTGATCCGCGTAAAGCGGCGTCAACGCCAGATGGGGGAAGACATGACCAGCGTTTCCGATCTCCTGAAACACAAAGGCCACGCCATCGTCTCGACCACGCCGTCGGAGACGCTGGAGAATGCCGCGCGCCTGCTGACGGAAAAGCGTATCGGCGCCGTCGTCGTACTCGACCGTCGCGGCAAACTGGCCGGTATCCTGTCGGAGCGCGACATCGTCAGGGCGATTGCCGACAAAGGCGTGACGGCAGCGCTGGCGATGCGGGTCGAGGACATGATGACGAAGGAGGTCAGGACCTGCCAGCCGTCGGAGCCGGTCAAGGACCTGATGAAGATGATGACGTTGCGCCGTCACCGCCATGTGCCGGTCGTCGATGCATCGGGCGAGCTGGTCGGCGTCGTATCCATCGGCGACGCGGTCAAGGCGCGGCTGGACGAGCAGGCCAGCGAAGTGGCCGTGCTGCGCGACCTGAACCTGAGCCATGTCTGAGGCTGTCTTCTGAGGCCGGCTAGCCCGGTGGGCGGCCGGCGCCGCGGAAAAGTGGTGCCGTGGCAAATAACGACGCGTTACGGAGCAAACCTGCGCTTCCAGAGTTGATGGGTGGTCTATGCAGTCAGGAATTTGGGCCAGTCATGAATTCGGAGGGAACGATGCTCGATCCGGAACGGGTGCTTGCCGTCAATCACACCCACTACGGCGTGATCGATATCGGCTCCAACTCCGTCCGTCTGGTCGTCTACAACGACCTCAGCAGGGCACCTCTGCCCCGCTTTAACGAGAAGTCGCTGTGCGCGCTGGGCACGGGGTTGGACCGGACGGGAGAGTTGGCGTCCGGCCCGATGGCCTGCACGGTGCGGGCGGTCCATCGCTTCTGCGCGATCGCGGAGGCGATGGGCGTCAGCCGGCTCGACATTATCGCAACGGAAGCAGTACGCCGTGCCAGCAACGGCAAAGACCTTATCAAGGCGATCAAGCAGCGGAGCGGCCGCGATATCCAGATCCTCAGCGGAGCGGAAGAAGCGCGCTATGCGACGCTTGGGGTAATTTCAGGATTCTACCGGCCCAAGGGACTTGTCGGTGACATGGGCGGCGGCAGCCTGGAGGTTGCCGAAGCGCTTGAAGACCATGTCGGCGAGCGTTCGGTCAGCCTGCCGCTGGGCGCTCTGCCGGTCGAATCGATGATGCAGGAACTGGGCGACGGCGCCAAGCGCCGGATCGATGAGATCATGAAGGACCAGTTGCCGCCGCTGCTCACCAAGCCGGTGTTCCATGCCGTCGGCGGCGGCTGGCGGGCACTGGCCCGCGCACATATGGAAGCGACGAACGCGCCGCTGAAGGTGGCCCACGGATACGATGTCGATGCGGCGGAGTTGCGGAACTTCGCGAAATCGATTTGGAAGATGGCTCCGGACAAGCTGGCCGACATGCCAGGCGTGTCGTCCCGCCGCTCGGGCACGATCCCGGCGGCGGCGCTGGTGATGGACAGGCTGCTGAAGAACCTTCAGCCGGACCGGGTCGTCTTTTCGGCTCTCGGACTGCGGGAGGGCTGGTTGTACTCCCAACTGGCGCCGGAGGAGCAGTATCGCGATCCGCTGATCGAAGGCGCTCAGGCCTTCGGCCTGCCGGCGGCACGGGTACCGGCCTTCGCGCCCGCCCTGGTCCGCTGGACCGACCAGCTTTTCCCGGACGAGACGAATGAGGAGAAGCGGCTTAGGGTGGCGGCTTGCGCTCTGTCGGACATCGCCTGGGCCGACCACGCGGACGTCAAAGCTCAGGAGTGCTTCCGGCGGATCGTCCACTTCCCGTTCATCGGCCTCACCCATCCGGAACGCGTCTTCATCGGCGCCGCTCTCCACGCCCGGCATGCCGGCAAGCCGGACGATCCAGCGATCCAGAAGGAACTGGCACTGATAACGCCGAGCATTCACCGGCGCGCGCAGATCCTCGGCCGTGCCCTCCAGCTTGGCCACCGTTTCTCGGGCAGCGTGCCGGCCATCCTCGATTCAGCACGCCTCCGCATCACGACGGATGCCGTGCGGCTGGAAGTGGCGGAAGGCGCCGACGATATCCCGGACAGCGAGGCGGTCCAGTCGCGGATGAAGCAGCTGGCAAAGATCCTGGGTGTACCCAAAACCGAGTTCGCAGCCTGACAGGAACCGCCCCATGGTACTTCCGGCGCATGTGAGCCATGCGCCGGTGTGGCTTCCAATTCACGAGTTAGTAACGATACTAATGTTACTATGTTGCACCGCACAATGAACCGGGTTCACCCCGCCATGGTGCGTGTCGAGGGAAGGAAGCGCCGCCCATCTTTGTTTTGTGGAGCGGACAAATGTCAGTCTATAGCGAATATCTCGATCATACGCGCGAAAGCGCCTCTCAGCCGAACACCGGCCGGGTCACCGACGGTTACAAATCAGCCGACTACCTGAAGACAGGACTGTTGATGCGGGCGGTCATCTGCCTCGCCTTCATCGGTACGGGCGCCGTCTTCTCGCTGATCTGATCCCACTAGCAACTGCAAGTCGAAGGGCTGTTGCGCGGAGGCGGACGCAACGTCGTCGCACTCGACTCAGCAGCCCTTCAGCCAGCTCAGGACCGCGTCGCCGATCATCCGCTTATGCTTTTCCAGATATTCCGGCTCGGAGAAATCCTGCTGGAAGATCGCCCCGAAGGTGTAGCGGTTGGAGACGCGAAAGAAGCAGAACGAGCTGATCAGCATGTGCAGATCGACCGGGTCTGCATCCTGCCGGAAGATACCCTGCTCCCGCCCTCGTTTGACGATATCGCCGATGATCTTGATTATGGCGACGTTAAGGTTCTGGATCGACTCCGATGCCGACAGGTATTCGGCCCGGTGAATGTTCTCGATGCTGACGAGCCGGGAGAAGTCGGGGTTTTCCTCGTGGTAGGTGATCGTGAAGTCGATCAGCTTGCGGATCGCGGCTTCCGGTTCCAGGTCCTCCAGATGCATGTCGGCTTCGACCCGGCGGATGTCGCCATAGGCTTTCTCCAGGACGGCGACGTACAGGCCCTCCTTGCTGCCGAAGTAATAGTAGATAGCACGCTTGGTCGTCCGGGTGCGGGCGGCGATGGCATCCACCCGCGCGCCGGTCAGACCGTGGTCCGCGAATTCCTTGGTCGCAACGGCAAGGATATCCTTCTTGGTACGCTCAGGATCGTTCCGGCGCGATGGCGCACGGGGCTTTTCCTTGAGCATGGTGTCTTCAGTCAGCATCGTTTCCACTTCCCGCGATCCACCAGAATCGATGCTCCTGAAGCGCATCGGTGCGATCCTTGAACGAACCAGTTAGTGTACCTCATACAGGCCGATGAAGTGTGCATGATGTCACAGGGCGGAAAACGCCCCTTGAGAACTGCCGTCACGGGCGTGCGGTCAGGGATCGAAGAAGACCGTTTCGGCGTCACCCTGAAGATTGATGTCGAAGCGGTAGACCGGACCACCCGCCGTCTCCTGCCTTGCGGCGATCAATGTGCCGCGCCGGCCGGCATCGACCAGCCCCAGCACGGCGTCCGATTCGTTGGCGGCTGATTCGTCGCTGAAATAGATGCGGGTATAGGCATGGTTCGGCATGCCACGGGCGAAGACGGTGACGTTCAGGTGCGGCGCCTGCGGTCTTGCATCCGATCCCGTGACGCTGCCCGGCTTTACCGTCTCGATCCGGAAAGTCCCGGTCTCGTCCGTGCCGGTCCGGCCGAAGCCGTGGAAGTCGGCGGCCCTGCCGTCCGCCGGATGGGCGTAGCGGCCCTGGGCATCCGCCTGCCAGATCTCGATCATGCTGTCGATCACGGGCTTGCCGGCGCCGTCGATCACCTGCCCGGTCACGATGATCCGCTCACCGGGAACCGTCTCGTTCACGATGCGGCCGTCGGCGATGCCGGGCCGGCCATAGGGCTGCGGCGTCAGCCCATAGGCGAAATAGGGACCGACCGTCTGCGAGGGAGTTTGCTTGGGCATGGCGATCAATCCTCGTCCACGGGTGTCGCGCGCGGGCCGCGCAGCACGATGTCGAACTCGTAGCCGAGCGCCTGCATCGGCTCGGTCACGTCCAGCGAGAAGCGCGAGATCAGGCGGCTGCGGGAAACTTCCGGAATGCCCTGGTAGATCGGGTCGTACTCCAGCAACGGGTCGCCGGGAAAATACATCTGGGTCACCAGACGGGTGACGAAGCTTGGTCCGAACAGCGAGAAGTGAATGTGGTTGGGCCGCCATGCATTGTGGTGGTTGCCCCAAGGGTAGGCGCCGGGCTTGATCGTGATGAAGCGGTAGCGGCCTTCGGCATCGGTCACGGTCCTGCCGCCGCCGAAGAAGTTGGGATCGAGCGGCGCGTTGTGCTGGTCCCAGCGATGGACGTAGCGGCCGGCGGCATTGGCCTGCCACAACTCGACCAAGGTATGCGGAACCGGGCGGCCCGCCTCGTCCAGCACCCTGCCGGTGACGATGATGCGCTCGCCCAGCGGGTCGCCGTTCTGGACGCCGTTCTTCGTCAGGTCATGGTCGAGCGGGCCGACCTTGTCATGGCCGAAGACCGGGCCGGTCAGCTCCGACAGGCTGTGCGGGATCGGGATCAGTGGCTTCTTCGGTCCGCGCAGCAGGGTCGATTTGTAGTCGGGCACGACATAAGGCGGATGGCTGTCCCAGTCGCGCCTGGTGTATTCGGTGTTCGGCTTCATGAATTTCCCTCCCCGGTTTTCACTTTTCCATCTGGTCGAAGACTTCCTGAGCGATCTGGAAGCCATGGTTGGCTGCCGGAACGCCGCAATAGACGCCGGCCTGAAGCAGCACTTCCTTGATGTCATCCCGCGTCAGGCCGTTGTTGAACGCCGCGCGAACATGCATCGCGAACTCTTCCCAATGACCCAGCGCTACCATCATGCACAGGGTCATGCAGCTTCTGGTATGTCGTTCCAGCCCCGGCCGGGTCCAGATCTCGCCCCAGGCGTAGCGGGTGATGAGGTCCTGGAACTCCTCGTTGAACGGGGTCCGCCTGGTCAGCGAACGGTCGACATGCGCATCGCCCAGGACGGCGCGGCGGACCTTCATGCCCGCGTCGTAACGATCACGTTCATCCATTGGGTGTCTCCGCCAGGGTGAGGAAGCCGACCAGATTCCGGGTGAACAGGTCGGCCTGCTCGATATTGGACAGGTGTGCGGCGTCCAGATCGACCAGTGCAGCACCTGCGATCTCGCCGGCGATCAATTGAGCATGGGCCGGCGGCGTGGCGCCGTCATGGGTGCCCGAGATCACCAGCGTGGGCGCCGAGATTGCGGCGATTTCCGCCCGCTGGTCCATGTCGCGGACGGCGGCGCAACAAGCGACGTATCCTTGCGGCGGGATTTCGCGCAGCATCGACGCAATGCGCTCGACCGCCGCCGGATCGGCTTGCTGGAAGTGGGGGGTGAACCAACGCTCGATCACGCCGGGAACGATCGCCGCCATGCCATCGCGCTGGACGGTTTCGATGCGGGCGTTCCAGACTTCGGGAGCGCCGATATAGGCGGATGTATTGGCGAGCACCAACCGGTCGATGCGGTCCGGTTCATGGATGCCGAGCCACATGCCGACCATGCCGCCCTTCGACAAGCCGCAGAAATGAACCGTTTCGATGTTCAGCGCATCGATCAGTTCGACGGCGTCCCGCCCGAGACGCGCAATCTCGTAGGGACCTTCCGGAGCGTCGGACCGGCCATGCCCCCGGCTATCGTAGCGCAGCACGCGGTAATGGCCGGTGAGTGCCGGGATCTGGGGGTCCCACATCTCGAGCGTGGTCCCAAGCGAGTTGGACAGGAGCAGGACGGGACGTCCTTCCACTCCGTCGAACTGGTAGAAGATCCGGGTGCCGTCCCCGGTGGCGATATGGGGCATGGGTTGCTTTCTCCCTTGTTCTTCAGCAGGTTGGCGGCGGTTATGGTCAGCCGGTCACACGATCCACGAAAGCCGCCGCCTGCCCGACATAGCCCAGCGGGTCGAACAGCCGGTCCAGTTCATCGGCGCCGAGTTCCGCCGTGATGGCGCGGTCCTCGCCCAGGACATCGCGGAGATGCCGTCCCTCGGACACCGCCTTCTTCGTCGCGTGCTCGACCAGTTCATGGGCGTGGAGCCGGCCGAGCTTGGCGCCCAGCGCCATCATGACCCGTTCCGCCATGATGAGGCCGTGGGTCACTTCCAGGTTGGCGCGCATCCTGGCGGCATCGACTTCCAGGTCCGGCACCATGTCGGCAACCTGACGGAGCGCGCCCATCGTGATCTGTGCCAGTTCCGGCAGCGCCACCCACTCGGCATGCCAGTTGCCAAGCCCGCGCTCGTGCTCCTGCGGCATCGCGGCGAACAGGGTCGCAACCAGACCGGGCGCGCGGGTGGCAGCCGCCATGATCGATGCCGCCGTGACGGGGTTGCGCTTGTGCGGCATGGTCGAGGAGCCGCCCTTCCCTGCCCCCGCCGGCTCGAACACTTCCCCGACATCGGTCTGCATCAGCAGCGACACGTCGCGGGCGATCTTGCCCAGCGTGCCGGCCAGCAGGGCGAGCCATGCGCCGAACTCGACCACGCGGTCGCGGTGGGCGTGCCACGGGGTATTCGGCAGCGCCAACCCCAAGTCGTCCGCCAGGGCCGAAGCGACGGTCAGCCCCTGTTCACCCAGCGCCGCCAGCGTGCCGGCAGCACCGCCGAACTGGAGGGTCAGCAGCCTGGGCTTCAACTCGCCGAGCCGTTTCCGCTGGCGGTTCACCGCGTCCAGCCAGCCCGCGACCTTGAGGCCGAAAGTGACGGGAAGGGCGTGCTGCATCCAGGTCCGTCCGACCAGCGGCGTCAGCCGGTGCGTGGACGCAAAGCCGGCGAGGCCGGCTGCCAGCCGATCAAGGTCGGCCTCGATCACTTCCAGCGCCGCGCGGAGTTGCAGCACCAGGCCGGTGTCCATGGCGTCTTGGCTGGTAGCGCCCCAGTGGACGAAGCGGGCGGCATCCTTGTCCGCTTCAGCCACCAGGGCGGTCAGGCGCTTGACCATCGGAATGGCAGGGTTGCCGGCTTTGGCCGTGGCCTCCGCCAGTTCGCCGATGTCGAACAGATCGGCACGGCACCGGCTCTCGATCGCCCCGACCGCTTCTGCCGGGATCACTCCGGTCTTCGCTTCGGCACGGGCAAGCGCCGCCTCGAAGTCGAGCATCCCCTGTAGCCGCGCCTTGTCATCGAACAGGCGCGCCGCCTCGTGGGAGGCGAAGAGCGGGGTGAACAGTTGGCTGGTCATGGGATCAGGCCGTGCGGATCGCCAGAGCCTCGCGGGCTTCCGCCACCGTCGCGGGCCGCGCGTCGTATTTGGCGCAGAG
>DASQKT010000753.1:0-6345 GCA_035630415.1 Skermanella sp. | reverse complement strand
CTGGCGGACCAGCATCGTCTCGACCGCCATCCAGCCGATCTTGGCGGCGACGCGCGGGAATTTGATCAGCGCCTTGCCGAACTGGACCCGGTCCTGAGCGTATTTCAGCCCCAGTTCCAGCGCGTTCTGAGCGACGCCGGTGGCGCGCGCCGCCGTCTGGATGCGGGCGCTCTCGAACGTTTCCATCAGCTGCTTGAAGCCCTGGCCCTCGACCCCGCCCAGCAGGTTGGCGACCGGGACCTCGAACTCGTCGAATCCGATCTCGTATTCCTTCATGCCGCGATAGCCAAGCACCTCGATCTCGCCGCCGGTCATGCCGGTGGCGGGGAAGGGCTCCTCCACGGTGCCGCGCGGCTTTTCCGCCAGCAGCATGGACAGGCCGCGATAGTCGGTGGTGTTCGGGTCGGTCCGGACCAGCAGTGTCATCAGGTCGCTGCGCGACGCATGGGTGATCCAGGTCTTATTGCCGGTCACCTTATAGACGTCGCCGTCGCGGACGGCGCGGGTGCGGAGCGAGCCGAGGTCGGAGCCGGTGTTCGGCTCGGTGAAGACGGCGGTCGGCAGGATCTCGCCGCTGGCGAGCAGGGGCAGCCACTTTTCCTTCTGCTCCTGCGTGCCGCCGAGCCGGATCAGTTCGGCCGCGATCTCGGAGCGGGTGCCGAGAGAGCCGACGCCGATATAGGCTTGGCTCAGCACTTCCGACACGACGCACATCGACGTCTTGCCCATGCCCAGGCCGCCGAACTCCTCCGGCACGGTCAGGCCGAACACGCCCAGCTCGGCCATCTGCTCGACCACTTCCAGCGGAATCAGCACGTCGCGCATGTGCCAGTCATGGGCATTGGGCACGACCACGTCCTGCGCGAACCGGCTGAACTGGTCGCGGACCATGTCCAGCGTCTCGTCTTCCAGGGCCAGCTTGCCGAAGTTGTGATGGTCGGAGACCAGTTCCGCGATCCGCAGGCGCACAGGAGCGGCAGCGCCCCGGTCGATCAGCGCCGTCACCGCAGGGGTGCGGTAGGCTGTCAGAGCCTCCGCCGGAATGCCCAAATCGCCCGGACGGACGATTTCCACCTGACTGAGCGGAATGCCGCCGGTCAGCTGCGCCAGATATTCGCCAAAGGCGGCCTGAAGGATCAGGTTTTCCAGTTCGGTCAGTTCGCCCGACGCTTCCAGCCGGCTGGCCCAGCCCAGGATCTGCCGAAGGCCCTCGACATATGTCGCCATCCAGGCATAACCATGGGCGGCGGTCTGGTTCGCTTCCAGCAGATCGGCGTCGATCTTGCCTCCGGCGGGGGCCACGATCGCCAGCACGGAGGTCCGTGCGGCTTCGAGCAGCCGTTCCGCCGCAGGCAGCGCTTCGGCGCAGAGCGGCAGCAGGCCGTCGAGGACCGGATTGGCGGCTTTGGTGGAATCAAGCTGGACGGCAACGCTGGTCATAAGGAACTCCGTATACTAAATCCGGGCCGGGTCAAAAATGCTGCCCCGCAAAATGCGGGATAGTGTGCACTGCGTCAATGAAACAATGGAACGATACGGGAGCCAATCAAGCAATGATCGCGAATGAGCAGGGAGCCCAATCGATCGGCCGCCGGGAGTTTCTGGGAGCCGCCGCCGCTTCCGCGCTGATCGGCGGCAGCTTGGCGGCCGGCGGCGGACACCTGACGTCTCCCGCATCGGCTCAGCAGGGGATGCGCTTTCCCGACGGCTTCCTCTGGGGTACGTCGACTTCGTCCTACCAGATCGAAGGCGCCGCCACCGCCGATGGCCGGGGGCCGAGCATCTGGGATACGTTGAGTCATACGCCGGGCAAGGTGCTCAACAACGATACCGGCGATGTCGCCGCCGACCACTACAACCGCTACCTTGAAGACGTGGCGCTGATGGCCGATGCAGGGTTGAAGGCTTACCGGTTCTCCGTAGCGTGGCCGCGAATCCAGCCGACCGGGACAGGGCCGGCGAATGCCAAGGGACTCGACTTCTACGACCGACTGGTCGATGCGCTGCTCCGTCGCGGTATTGAGCCGTGGCCCTGCCTGTATCACTGGGACCTGCCGCAGGCGCTTCAGGATCGCGGCGGCTGGACCAACCGCGACATCGCGGACTGGTTCGCCGATTACGCGCTGATCGTCGCCGGCCGGCTCGGCGACCGTGCCAAGAACTGGGTGATGCTGAACGAGCCCTCGGTCGTCGCGATTTTCGGTCATGGCGTCGGCGGCCACGCTCCCGATCTGCGGGGGCGAGAGAACTTTTGCGCCGCGATCCACCATCAGAACCTTGCCCAGGGGCGGGCGCTCTCGGCACTCCGGGCTGTGGGAGCCAAGGATTGGAAGCTCGGTACCGTGCTGAGCGTCCAGCCGGTCAAGCCGTCTCCCGGCAACGATGCGAATCGCAACGCGGCGGCGCAGTGGGACGCGGTGTGGAACAGGTCGTGTCTGGACCCGCTGTTCAAGGGGCAGTACCCCGACAGCCTGATCGCCGACTTCAAGCCGCTGATCAAGCAGGGCGACATGGAGGCGATTCGCCAGCCGGTCGATTTCCTGGGGCTCAACTACTATAGCCGCATGCATCAGGTGACCGATCCGGGCGGGCTGTTCGGCACCAATTTCGGGCCGTCACCCGAGGGGACCAAATACACCGACATGGGCTGGCCGGTCGAACCCGAGGGCCTTTACGAACAGCTCATCGACTTCCGCGACAACTACGGCAACATCCCCGTCTACATCACCGAGAACGGCGCTTCATACGGCGACTGGGTCGGCCCAACCGGCAAGGCCGAGGACGGCGGCAGGATCTTCTATATCCGCGACCACCTGCTGGCCTGTCACCGCGCCATCAAGGACGGCGCCAACCTCAAGGGCTATTTCGTCTGGACCCTGCTCGACAATTTCGAATGGGGATTCGGCTATACGCAGCATTTCGGTCTGGTGCAGGTCGACCGGGAAACGATGCAACGCCGGCCGAAGGCCAGCTACTACTGGTACGGCGACGTCGCGAAGTCGAATACGGTGCCGGTCTGAAAGCAGGCCGGCGGAAGGCATCCCTTCCGCCGGCCCCGCCGATCGGCCGACCGCTTACGCGTCGACCACGTCTTCCAGCGTCCGCAGGCCGGGCCGCAGCGCGTTCACCAGCACGGCCATGTTGCCGGGCTTGTGCTCGTTGCGGAGCATTTTGGTATGGGCGCGCGGGATATCCGCCCAGGAGAAGACCTCCGACATGCAGGGGTCCAGCCGGCGCTCGATCACGAGCTGGTTGGCTTGGCTGGCCTGGAGCAGGTTGGCGAAGTGGCTGCCCTGGATTCGCTTCTGGCGCATCCACACGAAGCGGGCGTCGAAGGTCAGGTTGAAGCCCGATGTGCCGGCGCAGAACACGACCATGCCGCCGCGCTTGACGACGAAGCAGGAGACCGGGAAGGTCTGCTCGCCCGGATGCTCGAACACGAAATCGACGTCGTTGCCCTTGCCGGTGATGTCCCAGATCGCCTTGCCGAAGGGGCGGACCCGCTTCATGTACTCGGCATAGGCGGCGCTGTCGTCCACGTCGGGCAGTTGGCCCCAGCAGTCGAAGTCCTTGCGGTTCAGAACGCCCTTGGCGCCTAGCGAGAGCACGAAGTCGCGCTTCGTCTCGTCCGAGATGACGCCGATCGCGTTGGCGCCCGCCGTCGCGATGAGCTGGATCGCCATCGATCCCAGGCCGCCCGAGGCGCCCCAGACCAGCACGTTGTGGCCCGGCCGCAGGATGTGCGGGCGGTGGCCGAACAGCATGCGGTAGGCGGTCGCCAGCGTCAAAGTGTAGCAGGCGCTCTCTTCCCAGGTCAGGTGCTTGGCGCGCGGCATCAACTGACGGGCCTGGACGCGGCAGAACTGGGCGAAGGAGCCGTCAGGCGTCTCGTAGCCCCAGATCCGCTGGGACGGCGAGAACATTGGATCGCCGCCGTTGCACTCCTCGTCGTCGCCGTCGTCCTGGTTACAGTGGACCACGACTTCGTCGCCGACCTTGAAGCGCTTGACCTTGGCACCGACCGCCCAGACGATGCCGGACGCATCGGAGCCGGCGATGTGGTATTCGGCCTTGTGGACGTCGAAAGGCGAGATCGGCTTGCCGAGACCGGCCCAGATGCCGTTGTAGTTGACGCCCGCCGCCATGACGAGAATCAGGACTTCGTCCTGGCCGACCGACGGAGTATCGACGACTTCCAGCTGCATGGCCTGTTCGGGTTCGCCATGGCGCTCGCGCCGAATGGCCCAGGCGTGCATCTTCGCCGGCACATGGCCCAGCGGCGGGATCTCGCCCACATCGTAGAGGTCCTTGACTGCCGGACCGGCCGGCCGGGTTATGACGTTCGCTGCCTCGGACATGCCTTATTCCTCGAAACTTTTTGCCGCAGAATGCTTGGGTAACGGTCGCCCCGACGTTTGCTGCACTTGCGTCTCCGTCGGAGGCGGCCAGGATTGAAAAGCCTGTGGTTCTTGGCGTTTCAGCGATCTAAGCAGGATAATCCTTCCGATGCAACGCACAATACGGTAAATTGTTTCACAAGCCGCCCGGCTTCACGAAACTATCAGTCCGGTTCGGCTTAGGGCAGGTCGATTCCGGCCTTATGAAATGTCCATTGGTCTTAAGAACGATCCGTCTAGAGACTGAATTATGGTGCATTGCAATGGAATTGGGCCTGCTTGCCGGGTAGCGTACCGGAATGATGGCGTAGTTGCATCGGCCGGCTAATATGCGGCGATGCGGTTGATCGGGCTTACGAACCGAGCATGAAGGGGAAAGCGCAGTAATGACTGGACATCGCGACAAGCCCTGGCTGATCCGGACATATTCCGGCCATTCGACGGCGGCCGCCTCCAACGCGCTGTACCGCACCAATCTGAAGCGGGGCCAGACAGGGCTTTCCGTCGCTTTCGACCTGCCGACCCAGACCGGCTATGACAGCGACCATCCTCTGGCGAAGGGCGAAGTCGGCAAGGTCGGCGTTCCGGTCTGCCATCTCGGCGACATGAAGACCCTGTTCGACGGCATCCCGCTGGGCGAGATGAACACCTCGATGACGATCAACGCCACGGCCCCCTGGCTGCTGGCGCTGTATATCGCCGCCGCCGAGCAGCAGGGCGCCAGCCGCGCCCAGCTTTCCGGGACGACGCAGAACGACATCATCAAGGAGTATCTCAGCCGGGGCACCTACATCTTCCCGCCGGCACCCTCGATGCGCCTGACCACCGACATGATCGCGTTCACCTATCGCGAAGTGCCGAAGTGGAACCCGATGAACGTCTGCTCCTATCATCTTCAGGAAGCAGGAGCGACGCCGGTCCAGGAGCTGGCCTATGCACTGGCCACGGCGATCGCCGTGCTCGACGCGGTGAAGGAGGCGGGACAGGTCCCGCCGGAAGACTTCCCGCAGGTGGTCGGCCGAATCAGCTTCTTCGTCAATGCCGGCATCCGGTTCATCACCGAGCTATGCAAGATGCGGGCGTTCGCCCGCCTGTGGGAAGAGATCACCCGCGATCGCTACGGCATCCAGGACGAGCAGTTCCGCCGCTTCCGCTATGGCGTGCAGGTCAACAGTCTGGGCCTGACCGAACCGCAGCCCGAGAACAACGTCTACCGCATCCTGATCGAGATGCTGGCCGTCGTCCTGTCCAAGGATGCCCGCGCCCGCGCGGTCCAGCTTCCCGCCTGGAACGAGGCGCTTGGCCTGCCGCGTCCGTGGGACCAGCAATGGAGCCTGCGCCTTCAGCAGATCGTGGCGTTCGAGACGGACTTGCTGGAATACGGCGACTTGTTCAACGGCAGCCATGTGATCGACGGCAAGGTCGAGGAGCTGATGGCGGAGGCGCTGGAGGAATTGGCCCGAATCGACGCCATGGGCGGCGCCATCGCGGCGGTCGAGTCTTCCTATATGAAACAGCGGCTTGTCGAATCGAACTCGAAGCGGCTCTCCGCCATCGAATCGGGCGAGCAGACCGTGGTCGGCGTCAACAAGTTCACCGAGTCGGCGCCCTCGCCGCTGACCGCCGGCGACGACGGCGGGTTCCTGGCCGCCGATCCGCAGGCGGAGGCCGACCAACTCGGCCGGCTGGAAGCCTGGCGCGCCGCCCGTAATGACGCCGAAGTCCAGGCGGCGCTGGCCGAACTGGGAGCGGCTGCGCGCGAAGGCCGCAATATCATGGAGCCGAGCATCCGCGCCGCCCATGCCGGCGTCACGACCGGCGAGTGGTCGGCCGTGCTGCGCGAGATCTTCGGCGAGTATCGGGCGCCGACTGGTGTCGGCAAGGCGGCTGCTGCGGCAGGCGCTGGGGCCGACGGTCTCGCGGTCGTACGCGACCGGGTGACGGCGGT
>DASQKT010000752.1:0-6912 GCA_035630415.1 Skermanella sp. | reverse complement strand
GCCATGTGGCTTGCTCGGTTTCCGGGTCGGCGGCGACGCCGAAGACGGCGTCGGCGATCTCGCCTATTATCTGGCGCGCCCCCGGATCACCAACGAGATCCACGGATTGGGCGCGTTTCTCACCATGTACGAGCAGTCGATGATGCAGAACTGGCGGTAAGCGGGACTGTGGGACGCTGTGCCGGCGGTGCCGACAGTGGCGGTGTCGGATTACAAACCGGGGAACTTCGCCACCACCTCCCGCGTCGCTCCTTCCCGCCGCACGCTCAGCGGCAGCCATGTCCCCGGTGCTTGCCGGCTGACGATTTCGACCAGCTTGCCGACTTCGCTGGTCGGCATCCCGGCTGCCGCCAGGATGACGTCGCCGGTCTGCAACCCTGCCGCCGCCGCGACGCTGTCATTGGCGACGGATTCGATCCGGATGCCGCCTTCCTGCGGGGCGAGGCTGACGCCGAGGCGGGGGCGCCATGTGGCTTCTTCCGAGTCCGGCTCGGCGGCGACGCCGAAGACGGCGTCCGCCAGGGACGGTTTCAGGTCGGCGCAGGGGCGGTTGGCGGCCCAGGGGAGAAGGACGACGCTGTCCCGGATGCCAAGGGCGTCGAGCTGGTGGGGGACGCCGTGGCGGTTTTCCAGGTGGCCGCCGCCGATGATGCCTACCGCCAGGGCTCCCGCTTTTTTGTGGGCGGCGGCCAGACCTTCGGCGAAGGCGCGGTCCCACAGGACCTGCACGTCGCGGAAGCGTTGGAAGGCCGGATCGTCCTTCACCTCGGCGGGAGCGCCGGGACGCCCGTGGGCGGCGTAGATGTCGGCGAGGGTGTCGGTATAGGCGTCCGATGCAGCGGCGGGATCGCCGATGCCTTCGCGCTGGTCGGCGGGGACCCGTGTCCAGCCTTCCTTGCCGACGCGGGAGGTCAGGGCACGCTCGACATTGAGGGCAACGACCGGAATGCGGTTCATCCGGGCGAAATGGAGGATCGGCATGTAGAGCTGGCTGTCATAGCCCCAGACGGTGCGCCAGTCGGTTTCGGCCAGGAGTTGCCGCTCGGTCGTTTCGCCGGCGATCCAACGGTCGAGGGCCGCCTGGACCCGGCGCGGGAACATCTCCATGCCGATGACGAGATCGGGGCGATAGGCATGCAGCCCCGCCAGTGTTTGAAGCTGCCAGCGGTGCTGTTCGGCGCTGTCGTGGCGCTCGCCGAGCATCACGACGGAAGCCTGGGCGGTTCGCTGGAGGAGTTGCGGTGCGGGAACCGGTCCCTTGGACGGTTCGATCCAGGCGGCTTGAGGAACGCAGCTTGCGCTGGAAACGGAAGGGGCTTCGGCCGCCCGCGCCTGCGTCATCTGTGCGAAGCCGGCCAGCAATGTGGCGGCGGTGGCTGCAACAGCGATCGATCCTCGCACCGGCACCATCCTATTTTCCGTTCAGGCTACCCTGACATGTAGTGTGGTACGCGGTCACGGCCATATCGGTAAGGGAGTCTCATGGCATAGGCTCACCGCATGAACAGGGGAACGGGATCGACCAATTCGGTCGGCAGGTCGAACTGTTGCCAGACCTCGATGCCGCCGCGGTACCAGTAGACCCGGCGGTAACCCCAGGACAGCGCCCGCTTGGCGGCGTTCCACGACATCCAGCAATCGGTGACGCAGTAGAAGAGCAGGGGAGCGCCGGGGTCGCCGCCGGTCAGGCGTTCCAGGTTGGAGCGGAAGTAGCGCTCGATCTCCGGCTTGAGGACGCCTTCGCCGGTTTCCGGCAGCCATGTGCTGCCCTTGATGGCGACGTGGGGTTTGGCGACCAGCCACCTGTGTTCGAAGCCGGGCGATTCGCCGCGCGGGACTTTCATCACGTCGATGAACAGGACGGCGCCGGACCGGTGGAGGGCCTCCGCTTCGTCCAGGCTGACGGTCACGGCGCCCGGCACTTCGGCGGGGACCGGGGCGCGGTAGTGTTCCAGCCGGTAACCGTCGGGCACGGCCACGTCGGAACCGGGGCGATTGTCCACGCCCTTGTCCAGCCCTGCGGCGCCGGATATCGATGCCGTCAGGGTCGTCAGGACGTATGCCAGGATCGGCAGGCGGCGGCGCGTCGATATCATCACTTCAGCCAACCACGAACCTTGCGACGGCAGCCAGTGCAACGATAGTGGCATAGGCAACGGAAACCCGAGTGGCTATGCTGCCGCCTTGGCGTCTGATGGTAATCCACGCATGGTAGCTTTTTCCTCCCGACACGGCACCCAGCCGTCCGCCGATACGGTGGAGCGGTCAGCCGGTCCGGGTTTGTCCGTCGAGATCGACAGCAAGCGGTTTCCCGCCGTCGGCGACGCTCCCGCTCACGTTGCGATCCAGGGTTTGCGCCTGACGGCGAGGCGCGGGGAGTTCGTAGCATTGGTCGGGCCGTCGGGCTGCGGCAAGACGACGACGCTCAATATCGCCGCTGGGCTGGACAAGGACTTCGAGGGCCGGATCAGCCTGCCCACGGCGCCCGGCCGCAGCCATCCCGTCCTTGGATACATGTTCCAGAACCCCCGGCTGCTGCCGTGGCGGACGGTCTACCAGAACCTTGCGCTGGTCCTGGACGGCAGCGCCGATGCCGACGCCCGGATCGCGGCCCTGCTGGAGGCCGTCGGGCTTACCGCCGTCCGCGACCAGTATCCCAGCCGCCTGTCGGTCGGCATGGCGCGCCGCGCGGCGCTTGCCCGCGCCTTCGTCGTTCAGCCGGACCTGCTGCTGATGGACGAGCCCTTCGTGTCGCTGGACGAACTGACGGCGCAGCGACTGCGGGCGCTTATGCTGGATGTCTGGCAAGCCCGGCCGACGACGGTGCTGTTCGTCACACACAATCTGCGGGAAGCGATCCAGCTTGCCGACCGGCTGGTGCTGCTTTCGGCTGCACCCACCCGCGTGCTGGCCGACCTGCCGATCGACCTTCCCCGGACCATGCGGAACGACGAAGCCGCCGTCGAGGCGGTCCGCGCGGATCTCTTGAGCCGGGCCGGGCCGGCCTTCCGGCTGCTGGGGTAATTTTGCGGGGGCGGTGCCGGGCTTGGCAGGCGTCCCGGCGATAGGGTAATGTCGGCGGCATGTCCGACACGCCCGCTCCCGAGAGAAAGACCGTCATCCTGACCGGCGCCAGCCGGGGGATTGGTCATGCCACCGTCCAGCGTTTCAGCCAGGAAGGCTGGCGCGTGATCACCTGCTCGCGGGAGACGATCCCGGAGGACTGCAAGGCTGACCCCAACTGGACGCACCATATCGCCGCCGACCTGGGCGATCCCGACAGCAGGGCGGATTTCGTGCGGGAGGCCAACAAGGTGCTGGCCGGCGGGCCGCTGCATTCCCTAGTCAACAACGCCGGCGTTTCGCCCAAGACGCCGATCAAGGAGCGGCTGGGCTGCCTGAACGGCGATCTCAACGCGTGGCGCGCGGTGTTCGAACTGAACTTCTTCGCGCCGCTGGTGCTGGCGCGCGGCTTCGCGGCATCCCTTGCCAAGGGCAAGGGCGCCATCGTCAACATCACGTCGATCGCCGGGCATGCCGTCCATCCCTTCGCCGGTTCCGCCTACAGCACGTCGAAGGCGGCGCTGTCGGGCCTGACGCGGGAAATGGCGGTCGAGTTCGCCGATCTCGGCGTGCGGGTCAACGCCATCGCTCCGGGTGAGATCGAGACGGCCATGCTGTCGCCCGAAACCGACATCCTGATCCCGCGCATTCCGCTGCACCGGCTGGGCCAGCCGTCCGACGTCGCGGCGGCGATCTTCTATCTGAGTTCGCCCGACTCGAACTACGTGACGGGGACGGAAATCTTCGTCACCGGCGGCCAGCATCTGTATTAACCATTTATCGCCTTATTCCAGGCTTTGAAACCACCGGTCAAGCTCGACATATGCCGTAACAATTGTGTCATGACAGGTGGGTGTATTGGCGGCGATAGTTGGGAGCGGCGCGGAAGCACGGGTGAAAGCCTCTGCTAGGGGCGAATCGGGCATCAAGTGGTTGATGATCGCTTTAATCTGCTCCATGAGCGTGATCTTCCTGGCGGTGTTCCAGACCAGTTTCACCTATGGGGAATTGTTCAACGATCCCGCCGATGTCGTCGGCTTCCATCCTTTCATCGGCATGATTTCCATGCTCGGGCTGTTCGGCTGGGCTGCGGCCGCCGGAGTGTCATTCCTGACTTACGCCGTGATTCGGCAGGACGGTTCCGTTCAACTCAAGCGTTTCTTCCTTTGTGCCGGAATCTTCACCCTGTTCCTGATGCTGGACGACGCCTTCATGCTGCACGAACTGGTGCTGCCGAAAGGGCTCGGCATCCGTGAGCGCTACATCAAGATGGCATATCTGGCCGCGGCCGGAACCTTCGGCGTCGTCTTCGTCAGGCAACTGCTTGGTCATGGTCCGGTGATCCTGGCGGCGGCGGGTTTGTTCTTCGCCGGCAGCTTCGTCTTCGACAGCCCGGCGGTACTCAGCGCGTTCGGTCTCTTCGAGACCGGTTTCGTACTGTATGTCGTCGAGGATGGTTTCAAGTTCACCGGCATCCTGCTTTGGCTTACCTGGTTGTTCCGTGCCGGTCTTCAGACCATCAGGTCCGGATCGGGCCGGGCAGCAGCGGACTGGGCAAATTTGGGCCGGGCAAATTCAAGTCAGGCGCGATCAAGCGTTGTCTTATAATTAGATGTACTGATAGTTTATGATACATGCTGTCTTCCGTCCGAACCGGCACATGATCGACGACGATGCCGTGCGTGGCGTCGAAGCTTCACGATCCGCAAGAAGGACGAATGAGGTGCCATAGGGCGGTCGGCGCCTGGAACTGGGTCGAGGACGATAAGAGCAGATGATTAGTGAGATATTACTTTCGTTTCCCATTGACGCACCGGAGTAGATGCTTCGATTCGAAGCCACAAAAGCGCTGTTAACCGGATATGCTGAAAGCCACTTCGCCTTGACCCCACGGCGCATGGACATCCTGATCTTGCTGATGGTCGTCAGTTTCGCGATCACGGTGGTGAGCATGCAGGTGTCCGCGCTGTGGCGGCAGCATGACCGGGAAATCGCCCAGGCGCAGGCGGTTAGCCGGGATCTTGTCCGTATCTCCGAAGAATACATGGCCCGTGTGTTGGAAACGAGCGAACTGATCGCATTGGAGGCTATCCACCACATCCGGGAACTTGGCGGCGTAGGAATAGTCGGGTCCGACTTCGAAGCGCACCGTTACTTACGGGACCTGTCGCAGCGCACCACCAATGACAGTATCCTGCTGGTCGATTCACGGGGTCAACCCATCGTCTCGACATCTCAGTTTCCACCGCGCCCGCTCGATTTCGGTGAGCGGGAGTGGTTCAAGGCGCATCTTGTGAGCGGGGTTGATCGTCATGTCGGACGCGCCGTCGTCGGCCGGGTCAGCGGTGAAGTCATGTTCACCTACTCGCGGGCGATCCGGGATGCCGACAGCGGTTTGGACGGTGTCGTCCGGATCGCCAAGAAGCCGCATTTCTTCCAGCAGGGGTCGCTGACCAATGATCTGTTCGGCGATGTGGTGCTGGGCGTCTGGAACCTTCAGGGCAATTTGATCGCCCGCACCGGCATTACGCCTGCGCAGGCCGAACACAGTTATGCGGACACTTCGTTCTTCCGGCGCCTTCTTGCCGCAGATTCCGGCACTTTCGAAGATGTATCGCCGTTCGATGGCCAAGTCAGGATCGTCTCATTCCAGCGTCTCGATCAGTGGCAATTGATCGTTTCCGCCAGCGTTCCGATGTCCAGCGCGCTGGTCGCCTATCATGAGAGCCTGCGTCAGAGCATCTGGCAACTGGCCATGGTGCTGACCGGGCTGCTGGTGCTCGCCGTGATCGCCCTGCGCCTGAGCCGCCGCGAGGCAAACGCTCAAACGACTCTCCGGTCGGCAAACAAGGCGCTGACGCGGTCGCGCGACGACCTGGAAGTCCGCGTCACCGAAAGAACCCATGAACTGGCGGAGGCGGCGGAAAGGACGAGGGCCGACGAAGCGCGCTTCCGCGGCATCTTCAATTCGACATTTCAGTTCATCGGGCTGCTGCGGCCGGACGGGACCGTGCTGGAGGTCAACCAGACCGCTCTCTCCTTCGCCGGCCTCGATCCGAGGGATGTGATCGGCAAGCCGTTCTGGGAGACGCGCTGGTGGGGCCAGGACGAAGACAGCAGCACCCGGCTGAAGGCCGCGATCGAACGGGCCGCCGCCGGCGAGTTCGTCCGCTACGAGGTCGAAATGCTGGGCGAGGGCGAGAGCCGCGCTCTGGTCGACTTCTCGCTCAAGGCCGTCACCGACGGGCGCGGCAGGGTGGTCCTGCTGGTGTCGGAAGGGCGGGATATATCCGACTTGAAAGCGGCGCAGGCCCGGCTTCACGAATCGCAGAAGCTCGAACTGCTGGGCCAGCTTACGGGGGGCGTGGCGCACGACTTCAACAACCTGCTGACCGTCGTGCTGAGCAACCTCGATCTGCTCGGCAAGCGGCTGGCCACCGATCCCGAGATGCGCCTGATCATCCAGACCGCCATCCACGCGGCCGAACGCGGCGCCACCCTTACGCAACGCCTCCTTGCCTTCGCCCGGCGGCAGGACCTTCGGCTGGAAGTCATCGATCTCCGCAATCTGGTTCTTGGAATGGCGGACCTGTTTGCCCGGTCCACCGGCGCCGCCATCCGCATCGTCTACGACCTTCCCCTGGGGCTGCCCCCCGTCCGCGCCGATGCCAACCAGTTGGAACTGGCGCTGCTGAACCTCGTCCTGAACTCCCGCGATGCCATGCCGGGAGGAGGGAGCCTCACAGTCGCTCTGCGGCACTGGGACGACCGTCCCGAGGAGAGGGTGGATGACCGTCCCGACGAGGGGGCGCCATCGGCCGCCGGTTTCGTCTGCCTGACCGTCACGGA
>DASQKT010000751.1:0-3755 GCA_035630415.1 Skermanella sp. | reverse complement strand
CCGGCTGCTTGAAGACGGTCAGCAGCACCCCCCGCTTGCCGTTCTGCCACGCCGAGACCTTGGTGCTTTCCGGTCCGTCCACCGCGCGCCCGATATCGCGAACCCGGACTGGCGCGCCGTTGCGGTACGCCAGTATGACGTCGTTCCAGGCGGATGCCGCCGTGATCTGGTCATTGTCATAAATGGTAAAGGCGCGGTCCGCCCCGTCGATGCTTCCCTTGGCGGCATTCACCGTGGCGGTCGCGGCGACGGCGCGAATGTCCTCCAGCGACATGCCAAGCGAGGCGATCTTCGCTGGATCGACCTGGATTCGGATGGCGGGCTTCTGCTCCCCGCCGATATTGACCTGCGAGACGCCGGGAACCTGACTGATCTGCTGCGCCAGCATCGTATCGGCGAACTCGTCGACCTGGGTGATCGGCAGCACGTCGGACGACACCGCCAGGATCATGACCGGCGAGTCCGCCGGATTGACCTTCCGATAAGTCGGCGGACTCGGCAGGTTCTTGGGCAACTGCCCCCCGGCCGCGTTGATCGCTGTCTGGATATCCTGCGCCGCCCCGTCGATATCGCGGTCCAGGGCGAACTGCACGATGACCTGGGTGCTGCCAAGCACGCTGGTCGATGTAAGCTGGCTGACGCCGGAGATCTGGGCGAACTGCCGTTCCAGCGGCTGCGCCACGGTCGATGCCATGGTTTCCGGGCTGGCGCCGGGCAGCGTGGCCGAGACCTGGATCGTCGGGAAATCGACCTGCGGCAGGGGCGCCACCGGCAGGAACGGGTATGCGGCGATACCCGCCAGCAGAAGCCCCAGCATCAGGAGCGCCGTTGCGACCGGACGGCGGATGAATGGCGCCGAGATGTTCATGTCGCCGGCCCCCCGGCAACCTTGCCGCCGGGATCGGCCATCTTCGCAGTGACGGCGGCGCCCGGCTGGATCTTCAGGTGCCCGGACACCACCACCCGCTCGCCCTCTTCGACGCCGCTGGCAATGACCGCCAGCGCCTGCTCCAGCCGGGCGGCCTCGACGGGCCGCAACTCCGCCGTGTTGTCGGGCTTGACCACATAGACGTAGAGCCCGTTGGCGCCGCGCTGAACCGCGTTGGACGGCACGGTCAGCGCTTTCTCGTCGGTCCGCAGGAGAAGTCTCGCCGTGACGAATTCGCCCGGCCACAGCTTGTCGTCGGTATTGGCGAACTCCGCCTTCAGCCGGATCGTGCCGGTCGTCTCGTCGATCTGGTTGTCGATCAGCTTCAGGACGCCGTCTGCCAGATGCTTGCCGTTTTCCCGGCTGTTGACCAATACCGTCAAAGCACCCCGCGCCATGGCTTCCGCCACGTCATGGACCTCGCTCTCCGGCAGGGTGAAGACGACGGAAACCGGATGAGTCTGGGTGACGACGACGATGCCGGCAGCATCCCCGGCATGGACGATATTGCCCTGATCGACCAGCCGGAACCCGGTCCGCCCGTCGATGGGAGAGCGGATGGAGGCATAGTCGAGTTGGACCTGGGCACTGTCGATCGAAGCCTGATCGGCCTGGACCATAGCCTGGAACTGCGCCACCTGCGCCTTCTGGGTATCCGACTGCTGACGCGACGAGAAGTCCTTGCGCGCCAGCGCCTCGTAGCGCTCCAGGTCGCGCTGGGCATTGGCAAGCTGGGCCTCGTCCTGCGCTTTCTTGGCGACCGCCTGATCCAGGGCCGCCTTGAAAGGCCGTGGGTCGATCTGGGCCAGCGGATCGCCGGCCTTGACCTCCTGCCCTTCGGTGAACATCACCTTCTGCAACTCGCCATCGACGCGCGAGCGGATGGTCACGATGTTGAGGGGCTGGACCGTTCCGATCCCTTCCATCAACAGCGGCACGTCCTGCCGTGTCACGGTCGCGACGGTGACCGGCACGGCAGGCGCCTGGGGCCGGCCGTCGGGCTTGGCGGCGACCCCGCCGCCGAACAAAGCGTACCAGACGCCGCCGGCGGCGATGACGACGGCGAGAATACCGGCGAGCAGACTGTTCCGCCGCGCGAGCCCCCGGCCCTGACTTTTCGGCATGACGACGCCTTTGCACAGAAAGGCGCCCGATCGCGACGCCCCAGCCATGGGAGTCAGATATGGAAGGCCCTCTCCTCCCCTCAATCGACCAAATAATTAAAGTTCGTTAATACCTTGGCCATTGGCCTCAATCCGACCCGTACAGGTACTTGGTCCCCAACTCGTCGCTGCGCTGACGCTCGAGTTCCTGGTTGTAGCGGCGCAATGCGAAGGCTTCCGTCAGGTAGCCGACGACCTTCCTGCTCGTCGGATTGTCCAGCACCGGCAGGCTCTCCTCCTCCGCCTCGCTGAACTGACGGAGCGCCGTCCGGACATTGGTGCGCGGCAGCAGGAAATAGCGGGCATTGCGGCTGAGGTCGCGGACCCGCGTTTCCTCCGCCTGTTCGTCCAGTTCGGGATTGTGGACCGCCGCCATGTCGAGCAGCCCCTTGTACTGGCCGCCCTCGTCGGTGACGAACACCAGCTTGACGCTACCCAGCGGAAAGATCTTGCGCAGGCCGCTGACGGTCATCGACTCCGGCACCGTCTTCTGATCCCGCCGCATCACGCGCACCACCGTCAGGTCGTCGATCCATCCCACGTCATGCGCGCCATGGATCGGCACGCCGCGCAGGTGGAAGCGCCACGTCGCGAAGGAGTAGCCGAACGCCTTCCGCACGACCACGCTGGACACGACGACGCCGGTGAGCACGCCGACAGTCGCCGGGAAGTCGGCGGTGCTTTCCAGCACCAGCATGACCATGGTCACCGGAGCGCCGATGATCGCGGCCGCCACCGACCCCATGCCGACCAGCATGAACGCCGTATCCGCGACCTCCAGCGCCGGATAGACCGTGCTGACGATATCCGCCAGCAGGGCACCGAACAGGCTGCCGAGGAACAGCGACGAACTGAACAGACCGCCCCGGAACCCCGCTCCCAGCGAGACCGCCGAGGCCAGGATCTTCGCCGCCAACATGGCAAGCAGCAGCGGCATCGCCAATCTCATGTCAAGGATGTATTGAAGCGCCCCGTGGCCGCTGCCCAGCACCTGCGGCACCCACAGCGCGATCAGACCGACGCAGAACCCTCCCAGCGCCGGACGCAGCCAGATCGGCGGAGCGATCTTGCGGAAGATCCGCTCCGCGACCGTTACGGCCTGCATGGTCAGGATGCCGAGCCAGCCGGACGCGAAGCCCACCAGGGCGAAGGCGGCGTAGTCCAACGGGCTGACGCCGACCGTCGAGGCATCGACGGAGAAGATGGGCGCCACCCCGATCGTAGTCCGCGCCACGACGGTTGCGGTCAGGGCCGCCACCGCGACCGGAGCCAGCGCCGACAGCGTATAGCTCCCGATCACAAGTTCGAAAGCATAGAATGCGCCTGCCAGCGGCGCGTTGAAGGCGGCGGCAATGGCGGCAGCCGCCCCGCAGCCGGTCAGGATGCGCAGGTCGCCCCGGCGCAGCCGGATCAACTGCCCCAAGGCGGACGATAGGCCGGAACCGGTCTGGGTATAGGCCGCCTCCATCCCGACGGAAGCGCCGCAAGCATTGGAAATCACGGTCGACACCGTCAGCCGGAAACTGTCGATCAGGGACATCTTGCCCCCGAACAGCGCATTGGCCTCGATCGGATCGACGATATCCCCCGGACGCCAGCGCCGGACGAAGAACATCAGCGTCCCGACCAGCAGCCCGCCCAAAGCCGGCGCCAGCACCATGGTA
>DASQKT010000750.1:0-7232 GCA_035630415.1 Skermanella sp. | reverse complement strand
CCAATCAGATCATCGTGGCGCTCACGCTGGAGGCAGTCGCCGAGGCGCTGGTGTTCGCCTCCAAGGCCGGTGCCGATCCGATGCGGGTACGCCGGGCGCTGATGGGCGGCTTCGCAAGCTCCCGGATTCTCGAGGTCCATGGCGAGCGGATGATCGAGCGGAACTTCGAGCCGGGCTTCCGGGTCGAGCTTCACCAGAAGGACATCAACCTTGCCCTGCAATCGGCAAGGGAATTGCAGGTGAGCCTGCCCAATACCGCCGGAACACAGGAGCTTTTCAACGCCTGTGCCGCCCAGGGCGGAGGACGGCTGGACCATTCGGCGATCGTCACGACGCTCGAACTGATGGCGGGTCACGAGATCGGCGGCGCCGCCGCCAAGGTATCCCAAACCTAAAGTCGTAACGCGCCGATGGCGCAACGAAACAGGGAAGGCAGACAGATGGCAACTCACGGCACGATTCAGACCGCCGGGCGCAAGCCGCTCTACAAGTCCCTTTTCTTCCAGGTCGTCGTAGCCCTCGTGCTGGGCATCGTCATCGGGGCCGTGTGGCCCGACTTCGCCCAGGCGCTGAAGCCGCTGGGCGACGGCTTCATCAAGCTGATCAAGATGATCATAGCGCCCATCGTGTTCTGCGTGGTCGTCCTTGGCATAGCGCAGGCCGGCGACCTGAAGAAGGTCGGCCGGGTCGGCATCAAGGCGGTGGTGTATTTCGAGATCGTCACGACCTTTGCATTGCTGATCGGCGTGATCCTTGCCTACGCGCTCCAGCCAGGAGTCGGCATGAACATCGACCCGAGCACGCTGGACGCCGCCGCGATGTCGGCCTATGCCGACAGGGCCGGCGAGGTCCGGCACGGCACGGTCGATTTCCTGCTGAAGATCATCCCGACCACGGTCACCGACGCCTTCGCCAAGGGCGATATCCTGCAAGTGCTGCTGTTCGCGATCCTGTTCGGCGCGGCATCGTCCTTCCTGGGCGAACGGGCGGCCCCGGTGGTGACCTTCATCGAGCGGACCTCGCACATCCTGTTCGAGATCATGTTCTTCATCGTCCGGCTGGCCCCGTTGGGCGTGCTGGGCGCCATCGCCTTCACGGTCGGCAAGTACGGCGTCGGCTCGCTGGCGCAGCTCGGCATGCTGGTGCTGATCTTCTACGCATCCTGCATCGTCTTCGTGCTGTGCGTGCTGGGATTGATCCTGCGGGTGGCGGGCTTCAGCATCGTCAAGTTCCTCCGCTACATCCGGGAAGAGCTGATGATCGTGCTGGGCACCGCGTCGTCCGACAGCGTGCTGCCGCAGTTGATGCGGAAGCTGGAAGGTCTGGGCGTCGGCAAGTCCACCGTCGGTCTGGTGATCCCCACGGGCTATTCGTTCAATCTCGACGGTTTCTCGATCTACCTGACGCTGGCCGCCGTCTTCATCGCCCAGGCGACCAATACGCCGCTGAGCTTCACCGATCTGATGGTCATCCTGGGGGTGTCGCTCGTGACGTCCAAGGGCGCTCACGGCATCCCCGGCTCGGCCATCGTGATCCTGGCCGCCACCCTGACCGCGATCCCGACGCTTCCCGTCGTAGGGCTGGTGCTGGTATTGGCGGTGGACTGGTTCATGGGGATCGGCCGGGCGCTGACCAACATGATCGGCAACGCGGTCGCCACCGTCGTGATCGGCGCCTGGGAGAAGGACATCGACCGGGTCCGGGCCAACCAGGTATTGAACGGCGAAGTCACTGTGACGCTGGACGAGACGGAAGCCGTGCCGGAGCCGGCCGCTCCCGCCAGGGCCTGACCTAACCAAAAGAGCCTGACCTAACCAAGACCGATAAACCTGAGGCATATCATGCGGATCAAGGTCATCAACCCCAACACGACGGCCGGCATGACGGCGAAGATCGGGGAGGCCGCCCGCGCCATCGCGGCCCCCGGCACCGAGATCGTCGCGGTCAACCCCGCCTTCGGCCCGGTCTCGATCGAGAGCCACTACGACGAGGCGGTCAGCGTCCTGGGCGTGCTGGAGGAAGTGCGGAAGGGCGAGGAAGAAGGCTGCGACGGCTATGTCATCGCCTGCTTCGGCGACCCCGGACTGCTGGCGGCCCGCGAGATCGCCACCGGCCCGGTGATCGGCATAGCAGAGGCGGCGATGCACGCCGCCAGCTTTATCAGCACCGGCTTCTCGGTCGTCACGACGCTCAACAGGACCTGCATCATCGCCGAGCATCTGGTCGAGCGCTACGGCATGCACCACGCCTGCCGCAAGGTGCGCGGCACCGACATCCCCGTGCTCGACCTCGAGGAGACAGGGAATTTGGCGCTTCGCACAATCCTGGACGAGTGCCGGCGGGCACGGGACGAGGACCGGTCCGGCGCCATCGTGCTGGGCTGCGCCGGGATGGCCGATCTGGTTGCCACCGTCCAGCGCGAGATCGGCATGCCGGTGATCGACGGCGTCGCGGCGGCGGTCGTCCAGGTCGAAGGGCTGGTGCGCCTTGGGTTGGGGACCAGCAAGCACGGCGATCTCGCATGGCCCTTGCCGAAACCCTACACCGGCAGCCTCAGCCACTACGCCGTGAAGGCGCGCTGAACGCGTTCCTGCACGGCCGCCGCTGAACCGCTGCCGTTCGATCTCTACCACTGATTTGGGAACATGACTGGGTGAACGCGCCGGCCGGCAGAACCGCCGGCCGCGAACAGGGAGACTTTGACATGGCTGGTGGAATAAAGAGTGGGGAAGTCTATACCCCTCCCTATGCTAGCGATAAGCTCTACAACCACGATCTGGCGCCGCTGAAGGACCGCTTCTGGGGCTGGTATCAAATCTTTTGCATGTGGATGTCGGACGTCCACAGCGTCGGCGGCTATCTATTCGCAGCCAGCCTGTTCGCGCTGGGTCTGGCGGGGTGGCAGGTGCTGGTCTGCCTGATCGTCGGCATCGTGATCGTGATGTACCTGACCAACTGGGTGGCACGTCCGGGCGTCGAGCTTGGCGTACCCTACCCCGTCGTGTGCAGGCTATCGTTCGGCGTCTACGGCGCCAACGTCGCCGCCATCATCCGGGGCCTGATCGCGGTCGCGTGGTACGGCATCCAGACCTATGTCGCGTCCAAGGCGCTGATCGTGGTCGTCCTGAAATTCTTCCCGGAATACGCGGTCTACGGCCAGATGTACTTCCTGGGCCTGTCGTATCTGGGCTGGTTCGCCTTCCTGACGATGTGGATCTGCCAGTTCCTGGTGTTCTACCGGGGCATGAAGGCGATCACCGTCTTCATCGACTGGGCGGGACCGGGCGTCTACATGGTCATGTTCGCGCTGATGGGGTGGATGATCTACAAGGCCGGCTGGAGCAACATCAGCCTGACGCTGGGCGAAGTGAAATACAGCGGCGGCGAGGCCTTCTGGCAGATGATCGTCGCGACCTCGCTGGTGATCTCGTACTTCTCCGGCCCGATGGTCAACTTCAGCGACTTCTCGCGCTTCTCCACCGACATGAAGGCAGTCAAGAAGGGTAACTTCTGGGGCCTGCCGGTCAACTTCCTGGCCTTCTCGATCGTCACCGTCATCACGACCTCCGCCACTCTGCCGGTGTTCGGCGAATACCTGCACGATCCGGTCGAGATCGTCGCCCGCGTCGACAGCACCGTCGCCGCCGTGCTCGGGGCCGCGACCTTCATCGTCGCCACCATCGGCATCAACATCGTTGCCAACTTCGTCTCGCCGGCCTTCGATTTCGCCAACGTCTCGCCCAAGCACATCACCTTCATCCGGGGCGGCATGATCGCGGCGGTCGGGTCGATCTTCGTGATGCCGTGGCACCTGTTCAACTCTCCCCTGGTGATCCACTACACGCTGGACACGCTGGGGGCGGCGATCGGCCCGCTCTACGGTATCCTGGTGGCCGACTACTTCATCGTGAAGCACGAGCACCTGTTCGTGGACGACCTCTACAGCGACAAGCCGGACGGCCATTACTGGTACCACAACGGCTACAATCCGGCCGCCATCAAGGCTCTGATCGCCGGCTTCGTCGTGGCATTGCTGTTCGTCGTGATCCCGCAACTCTTCTTCCTGGCAAGCTTCTCCTGGGGCATCGGGGCGGCGGTGGGTGCCACCACCTACGTCAAGCTGATGAAGGGACAGAGCGGACTGGCGGTAGCCCGTGACGAGCGGGGCCGGCGGAAGATGGCGCTGAACGGCGACGGCCCGACGCCGCTGCCGACCTGACCGGACAAGCAAAAAAAGAATGAGAGTCCGCCGCCATGGCGGCGGACTCCGGAGGGGAAACCACCATGATCGACACAAAATCGGCGGGCGATGTCGCCGTTGAACGGCTCGACGCTCTCGCCAATTTCACCGAGGAACCGGGACGGCTGACCAGACTTTACCTGTCGCCCGAGCACAAGGCGGCGGCGCTCCAGGTGCTCGCCTGGATGCGGGAAGCGGGGATGAAGACGCGGATCGACGCCGTCGGCAACGTCATCGGACGTTACGAGGGGGTGGAGCCCGGCCTGCCGGCCCTGCTGATCGGCTCCCACATCGACACGGTGCGGAATGCCGGCAAGTACGACGGTAACCTGGGCGTCGTCGCCGCGATCTCGGCGGTCGCCTCGCTTCACCGCCGGTTCGAGCGCCTGCCCTTCGCGGTCGAGGTGCTGGCCTTCGGCGACGAGGAGGGCGTGCGCTTTCCGGTGACGCTGAACGGGTCTCGCGCCGTGGCGGGGACCTTCGACCCGGCGGCCCTGGATGTGCGCGACGCCGACGGCGTCAGCTTGCACGAAGCGCTGGAGCAATTCGGCTGCAATCCCGCCGGGATACCCGACGCCGCGCGCCGGGCAAACGACGTGCTGGGTTATGTCGAGGTCCATATCGAGCAGGGGCCGGTGCTGGAGGCGGAGGACCTGCCCGTCGGCATCGTCACCGCGATCAACGGCGCGTCCAGGTTCTCCATCGAGGTTACCGGAGTAGCCGGCCATGCCGGCACAGTGCCGATGCATCTGCGGCACGACGCCCTGGCGGCAGCCGCCGAAATGGTGCTGGCGGTCGAGCGGGCAGCCAAGGATACCCCCGGCATCGTGGCGACGGTCGGGATGATGGAGGCGCTGCCGGGGGCGGTCAACGTGATCGCGTCGGGGGCGAAGCTGTCGCTCGATCTTCGCAGTTCGAGCGATGAACTGCGTCTGGAGGCGGTCGCCCGGCTCAAGCAGCAGTTCGACGAGATTGCGGAACGACGGGGAGTGGGCGTGCAGGTCACGCCGCGATACGATGAACCCGCCGCCACCTGTGCGCCGTGGCTGGTCGATCAGATGGCAGCCGCTGTGGAACGCTCCGGTATCCGGCCCCTGCGCCTGCCGAGCGGGGCCGGTCATGATGGTCTGGCGATGATCGCGCTCTGCCCCATCGCCATGCTGTTCGTCCGCTGCGCCGGCGGCGTCAGCCACAACCCGGCGGAAGCGATCACCGCGCAGGATGCCGATGCCGCGATCCGCGTGCTGACCGACTTCCTGCGTCACCTGACGCCGCCGCAATGAAACTGTCTGGATGCTCCCGGCGAGACGATTTCGATCCTCGTGGGTTGAAATAGGTATCACAACGACGAGCCGAGAGAATCAAATGGCCGACCAGCACAAGCAGAGCCCCGAGCACCAGAAAGCCCACGATCTGGCCGAAGAGGCGATCGACAAGGCGGCGGAAGGCAATCAGAAGGAAGCCACGCAACTGGCCAACGAGGCCAAGAAGATCGACCCGAAGATCGGCGATGAGATGGCTCAGGAAGTCGAGGCCGACAGGAAGCAGGCCGAGAAGTTCCAGAAGTCGTAAAAACGACGCCCCGCCAAGGCTTTCCTTCTCGCGAGGGACCTGGGCGGGGCGGTTTTGGAAATAGCTACTGTCCGTCAATTACCGATGGAGTGACCGATCGCCGCTCCAGCGGCGGCTCCGCCGATGGTAGCAGCGGTATTGCCCGAGCCCTTGCCGAACTGGTTGCCGATAGCGGCGCCGGCGCCGGCGCCCAAGGTCTCCGCACAGGCCGACAAGGCCAACGGCATCACCACGAGAATCGCCATGGTGGTCTTGCTCAATCGGTTGGACATATCTTCCTCCTCTGTATCCGGCTGTTTCAACAGCTACCCAACTAACAGAGGGCGGCACCCAAAAGTTCGGTCGAGTCTATCGCGATAGCCCGGAAGCATGCCGGAGGGGAGTTGGAATACCTCGAACAATAGCGGGCATTTTAGAAAAGCCGCCTCCCCTCGCCGAAGACGCCATTCGCCTCGACAAAGTCATCGTACTCGGCGAAAGCCTTACGGTTTTCTTCGATCCATCGCTCACGCTGGGATTCGCGCCCGGCGTCTTCCCGCGTGGTTTCGACCACTTCGGACAGGCTTACGCCGAGACCGTTTGCTTCGAAAGCCCTATCCATTTGCGCCGGTACATTGGACGGCATGCTGGTCTCCATCGTGTCGGCTCGGGGCGTGGCGGATAACGTAGCACCCAATTGTGATCGGGTGCCCGAACGCTTATCTTCAAGGCTGCACTTTTTCATGAGGTATTGATGTCTGCCGAAAATCCCTTTTTCTCGCCCTGGACGAACGCATTCGGTTTTCCCCCTTTCGACCTGATCAAGCCGGAGCATTTTCCGCCGGCGCTCGACCGTGGCATGGAAGAGGGGCTGGCCGATTTCGCCGCCATCGCCGGCTCGACCGAGGCGCCGAGCTTCGCCAACACGATCGAGGCGATGGAACAGGCGGGCCGGTTGCTCGACCGGGTGTGCTCGGTGTTCTTCAACCTGAACTCCAGCCACACCAACGAGGAGCTTGAGGCGATCGCCCGCGACTACAGCCCCAAGCTGGCTCAGTACAACGCGAAGATCTCGCTGAACCCCTCCCTGTTCGCCCGCGTCTCCGAGCTTTATGCCAAGCGTGACGAGCTGGGGCTGGAAACCGACCAGATGCGCCTGCTCGAGCGCAGCTATCTGGGGTTCGTCCGCAGCGGCGCCGCATTGGGCGAGGACGCCAAGCTGCGCATGGCGGCGATCTCCGAGCGGACCGCCACGCTGACCACGCTGTTCGGCCAGCACGTTCAGGCGGACGAACAGTCGTGGCAGCTCGTGCTGGAGGAAGGCGACCTCGGCGGCCTGCCCGACTACGTCCGCGAAGCGGCGGCGCAGGCGGCGACCGAGCGCGGGCTTGAGGGCAAATATGTCATCACGCTGCTGCGTTCCTCGGTCGAGCCGTTCCTG
>DASQKT010000749.1:0-3298 GCA_035630415.1 Skermanella sp. | reverse complement strand
CGTCGTCATGGAAGACGGCAGCGAGATGCGGGTCGGCTATGCCGGGCAGAACGGCCATCCCTATGTCGCGGTCGGACGCGAACTGATCGCGCGCGGCGCCCTGACGAAGGAGAACGTCTCGATGCAGTCGATCCGGGAATGGCTGCGCGCCAATCCCGGTGAGGCTGCCGGGCTGATGAACAAGAACCCGTCCTTCGTGTTCTTCCGTCCACTCGACGGCGAAGGGCCGCTGGGCGCCCAGGGTGTTGCATTGACGCCGGGGCGCAGCTTGGCGGTCGACCGCTCCTTCGTCCCCTATGGCCTGCCGGTCTGGCTCGACGCCCAGGACCCGCTCGACGGCAACGCGCGCCTGCGGCGGCTGTTGGTGGCTCAGGATACCGGAGGAGCGATCCGAGGCCCCGTGCGCGGAGACGTCTTCTGGGGTCATGGGAGCGACGCCGAGTTGCGGGCTGGCAAGATGAAGAGTCCAGGACGCTATTTTCTGCTGATCCCCCGGACGGTCGCACCGATCGGGTGACACGGGTTGTTGCACGCACAGTCGATGCCTGTTGCCCGCTGTGGTATGACCATCTAATTACACGACGCACGGGACGATAACGGCGGGAAAACTGCGCGGCCGGCGCTTCAGGAGCCGCAGGGACGGAAGAACAATGGAAAATAAGACCAAGACCCCTCGCGTGGGGCTGTTCGTTACTTGTCTGGTCGATCTATTTCGGCCGACCGTCGGCTTCGCCGCCGTCAAGCTTCTGGAGGCCGCCGGTTGCACGGTGGAAGTGCCGGCCAGCCAGACCTGCTGCGGTCAGCCAGCCTATAATTCGGGCGACAGGGCGGATACCAAGGATATCGCCCGCGCCGTGATCCAGGCGTTCGAAGGGTTCGACTACGTGGTGGCTCCGAGCGGATCGTGCGCCGGCATGATCAAGGAACATTACGGGGAGCTGTTCGCCGACGAGCCGGAATGGGCTCAGCGCGCCGCCCATCTGAAGCACCGTACCTACGAACTGATCTCGTTCCTGGTCGATGTCCTGGGGATCGAGGCGGTCGATGCCGAATATGCCGGCACCATCACCTATCACGACAGCTGTTCGGGCCTGCGCGAGCTGGGCGTGAAGCAGCAGCCGCGCACCTTGCTGCGCTCGGTCGGAGGTCTGACCCTGACCGAGTTGCCGGGCGCCGAAGTCTGCTGCGGCTTTGGCGGCACCTTCTGCATCAAGTACCCGGAAATCTCCAACAAGATGGTCGGCGAGAAGACTATCGATATCGCCCGCACCGGCGCCGATACGCTGCTGGCCGGCGACATGGGCTGCCTGCTCAACATGGCGGGCAAGCTGAAGCGCGAAGGGTCCGATATCAAGGTGAGGCACGTCGCCGAGATTCTGGCCGACATGACCCGCGACGTTCCCCCGATCGGGGACACCCGCAGCGCCTGATCGGCGCTATAGTCGGATATCGCCTTCAAGCCTGTTAAAGCACCGAGGAACGCCTGAGATGCAGAGCACGAGCCACGCTTTCAAGGACAATGCCCATGGGGCGCTCGCCGACGAGCGCTTGCAGAAGGCCTTGGGCAAGATGAAGGTCGGCTTTCAGGACAAGCGGACGCGAGCCGTCGCGCGCCTGCCTGAGTTCGATACGCTGCGCGACCAGTCGCGCGACATCAAGAACCACGTGCTGGAACACCTGGACCTCTACCTGGAGCGGTTCGAGACCAATGTGATGGCCAATGGCGGCAAGGTCCATTGGTGCAGGACGCCGGGCGAGGCGCGCGACGCCATCGTGGAAATCTGCCGCTCGGTCGATGCGAAGATCGTGACCAAGGGCAAGTCGATGATCGCGGAGGAGATCGAACTCAACGATCACCTGGAAAAGAACGGCCTGGAGCCGGTCGAAACCGACCTTGGCGAGTACATCATCCAGCTTCGCAAGGAAGCGCCCAGCCACATCATCGCCCCCGCCGTCCACCTCAACAAGGAGGACGTCGCCGAGAGCTTCATGAAGGCCCACGACAAGCTGGACCCGAATCGCTCGCTGGAGGAGCCGCGCGCCTTGGTGAACGAGGCGCGCGAGATGCTGCGTCAGAAGTTCCTGGCCGCCGATGTCGGCATCACTGGCGCCAACTTCCTGATCGCGGAGACCGGCTCGACCGTGATCGTGACCAACGAGGGCAACGGCGACCTGACGCAGACGCTGCCGAAGATCCATATCGTTCTCGCCAGCCTGGAAAAGATCGTCCCGACGCTGGAGGATGCAACTACCATCCTGCGGGTGCTGGCGCGCTCGGCTACGGGACAGGAATTCTCGTCCTACACGACCTTCTCGACCGGCCCGCGCCGGCCCGGCGATCTGGATGGTCCGGAGCAGTTCCACGTGGTGCTGCTGGACAACGGGCGCACGGCCATGCTCGGTACCGAGTTCCAGGAGATGCTGCGCTGCATCCGCTGTGGCGCCTGCATGAACCATTGCCCTGTCTACGGCGCCGTCGGAGGTCACGCCTATGGCTGGGTCTATCCCGGTCCCATGGGCTCGGTGCTGACGCCCAGCCTGATCGGTGTTCAGGAGGCCGGGCACTTGCCCAACGCCTCCACCTTCTGCGGCAAATGCGAGAGCGTCTGCCCGATGCGGATTCCGCTGCCCAAGATGATGCGGCACTGGCGGGAACGCGAGTACGAAAAGAAGATGTCGCCGCAGGCCTTCCGCAACGGGCTCGGCATCTGGGCTTGGTTCGCCAAGCGGCCCGATATGTACCGGATGGGCTCCAGGATCGCCATGGGGGTCCTGGGCCTGCTTGGCCGGCGCAAGGGCAAGTTCCGCTCTCTCCCGCTGGCGGGGGGTTGGACCGACTGGCGCGACATGCCGGCGCCGGAGGGCAAGACGTTCCATCAGCTTTGGGCGGAACGGCAAGCCAAGGCCGGCACCGGTGCCGCCACGACGGCTTCCTCCTCCAGCGACCGGAAGGCGGCCTGAACCATGTCCGAAGCCCGTACCCAGATCCTGACCAGCATCCGCCGTTCCCTGAAGCGCGATACCACGTCGCCTGAGATGACATCGACGGTGGAAAACCGGCTGAAGGACCACGCCCGCAACCTGGTGCCCCAGCGGTCGAACCTGTCGCCGTCGGACCGGGTCGACCTGTTCGTCTCGATGGCGACGGAAGTCGCCGCCACGGTCGAGCGCCTTCCCAACCTCTCCCGCGTGCCCCATGCGGTGGCCGACTATCTGGCCAGCCAGAACCTTCCGGCGGAGGTGAAGGTGGCGCCCGATCCGCAGCTTGAGACGATCCCGTGGGACAAGCGGCCGACCA
>DASQKT010000748.1:0-8332 GCA_035630415.1 Skermanella sp. | reverse complement strand
CCCTGCGGATATGTTGATGACCCGCGACGGACAAAGTCCTCCCCTGGCGAGAAACCGCTGGCCGGCTTTTCGCTTGTCAGGAAGGACGGGACCGGACTACTCTGGAGGTGTCGAGGCTACAGGTAGGTGGTTCCATCCGCCGCTTGTATTCGGGGAAAAGGTCCGCCCTGGCAGGCGGGCCTTTCCTTGTTTTCCGGCTACGTCATGTCAAAAAACCTCATTCTCCCAAAACCTCGTTCCTGGGCCTTCACAGTTCCGGATTCCAGAACGGCAGCGTCGTGAAGTCCGCCGGCCTGCCGGAGGAGCGCCGCCAGAAGATGACGGCGACATCCTTCAGCGGGATGCGTTCGGAGCCTTCCATCGGCCCGGCTTCCAGACGTTTCTGGTTGGCCAGCGCTATGCCGTAGTCGGGCAGACTGTCCGCCTCCAGCAATTGCTTGACCAGATACTTGAACCCCTTGAGCGGGGTCGAGCCGCCGACATGGGTCTTGAGGGACTCCAGGTTGATCCGGAAGCCCTCGTTGCCGCCCATGTGGCTGCGGGCGATCTCGTAGATGCGCCGGGGCAGCGGCGCCAGTTCGAAGTACCGCTGGTTATAGGTCAGCATCATGTCGTCGTGCAGGATGGCGCGGTAGAGCCAGTCGCACAGCTCGACCGTGATCGAGCGCATCGACTTCTTGCCGTCCTTGGTCGTGCGGTAGTTGATCTTGGCCTTCGAGATCCAGGAGAACCAGGCATCCTCGCCCTCGCCGCCGGTCTCGATATTGGTCTTGATCTGGGTGCCCTGGAGCCGGTCGATGCTCTCCCGGATCTGCTCATAGGCGGAGCCGCCCACCACCTTGCCGGATACCCGGCAGAAGTCGTTGGCGGTGAAGGTGAACTTCTGCGCCGGCCGCTCCCCCTTCTCCATCTTCTCGCGCATCAGACTGGCGATGTAGATGATGAAGTCCTTGTCCACGACGTTGGCCATGCCGGAATAACTCGGCTTGACCTCGATCCGGCGCAAACCGTCATCATAGACGATCGGGTCCATGGATTTCCGGCTGGTATCGAGAGCGAAGAAGCCCCAGACCATCATCCGGCGATCATTGCTGACGTCGCCCCGCAGGGGACTGTCGAACAGGCCTAACTGGCGTCCTTCACTCATGGCTCCTCCTCATGGATGCATGATGCCACCGCAGGTCCGCCCGTACAGTCGATGAATCGCGCAGGTCAACCAAACGCCAAATCTTTTTCCCTGGGGTCAACCAAACGCCAAAGCGGTGAACCTCCGAGGTGAACCAAACGCCAATGCGGTCGACCATCAGGTAAACCGAACGCCAATGCGGTGGGCACCCAGGTAAACCAAGAGCCAACGCTACCCGCTCGAATCGGCCCCGACTCCCGTTTTAGTAGGTTGACGGGTGCGTGAGGCATGGCCGAGCTTGGCGTTCGGTTGACCAGAACCGCCCGAATCGCATTCATGTGCGGAGCGCACCCACGGCGCTTGGCGTTGGATTGACCTGATCGAGGTGGGGAGCTGGAGGCCGGACGTCCCGCTTGGCGTTCGGTTGACCAACCGGCGGGCCGGTACACCGAAACGGATCGAGAGGAGACGACGAGACATGACGACGATCAGCGAGCAGCAATTCCTGGCATCCCTGGAGCAGGACCCGCCGGCGGTCGAACTGCCGCCCCTGCTTCAGGCCATCCGGCTTGGGCTGAGGGGCGAATGGGAGCCGGCGCACGGGATCGCCCAGACGATGGAGGACGACGCGGACGGGGCCTGGGTCCACGCCTGGCTCCACCGGATCGAGGGCGATCTTGGCAATGCCGGCTACTGGTACCGCCGCGCTGGGAAGCCGGCCGCCACGGAGAGCACCGATTCCGAAGGACGGGCGATTGCGCGCGTGCTGCTGGAGCGGTGAGCCGGCGGTCATGGAATTCCCCATAAGGATCCTCATAAGAAAAGGGCCGCGGTTTCCCGCGGCCCAAGGTCGATCGATCGGTCTCTGAAGCGTGGTGAAGCTCAGAGGCTGTGTTCGAAGAAGAAACGCAGCATCTCGCGCGAGGCGTCCGGCCCGCGCGGGTCGGTGTAGGAGCCGGACGGGCTGCCGCCCGCCCAGGCGTGACCGGCCCCCTGGATCGTCCACTGCTCGCACAGCGCCTTGCCGGAAGCGTCGGCGTGGACGGTGCGGCTATAGCCGTGGCCGTTGGGCAACGTCGCCTGCCCGCTCTCCACCTTGGACGTCAAACCGGATGCCGAGGCCTTGGCTTGAGCAACCACCGCGTCGCCGTTGCGGAGGTTGACCGTGGAGTCCTTGTCGCCATGGAAGACAATGGTCGGAACAGGGCGGCTGCTGGCAGATCCCGTGCCTCCTCCCCCCTGGCGCATCGCGGCGAAGGCGGAGGGGATGTCGCGAGCGGCCCCGACAGGCAAGCCGGAATGGACGCAGACCGCGGCGTAGAGTTCGGGATAGGCGGCGCCCATGATCGCCGCTGCCGCACCACCGGCCGACAGACCGGCGACGTAGACGCGGGTGGCATCGACCGGATGGTCGGCGATGATCTGGCGCGTGATCCCGGCGATGATCGAAGGTTCGCCCCGGTCGCGGCCCTGGTCGTTGGGAGTGAACCAGTTCCAGCACTTCTGCGCGTTGGCGGAGGACGGCTGCTGCGGGTAGACGACGATGCAGCCGTGCTCCTCGGCGAGCGCGTTCATGCGGGTTCCGGCGGCGAAGTCCTCGGGCGACTGGGTGCAACCGTGCAGCATGACGACCAGCGGCATCGGCTGGCCGGTCCGCTTGGCCGGGACGTAGAGCTTGTAGTCGCGGCTACCTGCCTGGTTGGTGAAGGTTGCGGTGGTGAACGACGCGCCTTCGGGCAGCGGCTCGGCTGCCGGGCGCAGACCGGCACCGCCCAAGCCGTTGAGGCCGCTCAGGCCGCCGATGTCGAAGTTGCCGATATCGAACTTACTGATGTCGAACTGGCCGGCATCGAACTGGGCTGTTTTGGCGCGGGCGGCGAGATCGCGCAGCGTTTCGGCCAAGCCGGTACGGGGCTTCGGGTAGAACTTGCCGGTGAAACCGGAGGCCGGTTCGGCGGCGGGCTTGGCGGCTTTGGCCTTGGGCTTGGTCGAGGACTGCGGCTCGGCGTCATCAAGGACGACTGGTTCCACGTCGATGATGGTCGGCGAGGTGGTGGTGGAAGCGGGACCGGTGTGCGCCGGTTCCTGCATGTCGCCGCCCTGGAGCAGGCGCTGGATCAGGGCGGTCGCTTCGGCGAGGTTGCCGGTCGTGGTGAGGCGGGTCGCTTCCGCCATTCCGAGGGACATTCTGTTGGACATGTCGAAGCCTTTCAAAGCTTGCAAGCGGGTTCGGGAGTAGGCGCAGGTCCTCGGGCCGAGGGACGATGCCGTCTCCCGTTGCTGGGTTCGGTCGGTGTCGGGGCCGGCGGCGCCTGGTGCCGTCGGAAACGGCTATTTGATGCGGTCTGCCAGCGCTGCCTTGACGGCGGCGCTGGCGTGCAGCGCCCCCAGCACGGTCAGGGAGGCGATGGTGGCGCGGGCGAGTTCGGGCGTTACATCGGGGGCGATGGTTGCGAGCCCGAGGACTCGGACATCGAGCATCTGCCCCGCTTCCTTCGCCGCTTCAAGATCCTCGCGGGTGAAGGTGCGAAGGCCCAGATCGACGCTTTTGCGGGTCACGGCCTGCCGGACCACGTCCGAGTGCCGCTCGATCTGATTGCGGATGGCGGTCCGGATGAAGTCGGTACGGTTGGAATAGAACCCTTCCTGCACCAGGAGATCGACGTGGCCGAGGTCCACGTAGCCGAGATTGATCGTGATCTTCTCGCTGTCGCTCGCCTTCGATCTGATGTCGGTTACGTTGGTTGCCATCTTATTTCCATCCTCTTACCATCTGCATGGATGGTAATTGGTGCTGGTCCGGATGTCCTTCAAGCGGAAACCGTCCTGTCCGTCGAAGAATGTTCACATGCCCTTGGCGTGCGTAAATGTAAGCAGGTGTCATGATTCTGCGGTCTCCGGTATGCGGACATGCGAATGCGTTTCCGCTGAGGCTTCAGCGGATTGAAAAATGCGGACATGGTTCGGGTGTTGGCGAAAGGACACTTATCCTAGATCGGGAACGCCGTCAATCATTGCGGATCGTGATGGTTCGGCTTGGCGGCTGTTGTTCCAGACAGGTGTTCAACCGGAGACAAGCAACAGGAGAGATCAGGTGAACGCGAGCATCAAATCCGACAAGCCCGCCGGGAAGAACGACAGCGACGATCTGACGATCAACACCGACGACCCGCCCGCCGGCCTGCCGGATATCGGAGCGCCGGGCTTGGGCGGCGACGAAATGCCGGGCGGTGCGATTACCGGCGGGGACGGCAAGGCGACCCGGAAGGAAAAAAAGTCCGAGTCGTAGGGCGGACATGCGGAGTGGGGGCATGCTGTAGAGATGCGGGACGTTGATGCGCAGCCCCCTCACCCTAACCCTCTCCCTCAGGGAGAGGGGACAGTTTCCGGTATGGTGGTGTTGATTAAGCTATTGAAGTTAAGAAGAAATTCTGGTGAAGCGTTCTTTTGCCCCTTCACTTTCCGCGTTGAGGACGAGTTGAAAGCAGCCTTCACTGCGGCAGCGAAAGCGCATGACCGCACGGGCGCGCAGTTGCTGCGCGATTTTATGCGCGACTACGTTGGCCGCCAGCGGGACGAGCAAGGATATGATCCATGGTTCCGCCGTCAGGTGCAGGCAGGCATCGAAGATGCCGATGCTGGCAGGGTCGTATCCGCAGATGAGGTAAAGGCGACCTTCGCAGCGCGGCGAGCCGAAACTTTACGCAGACTTGACGGTGCGAAATCTTGAAACTGACTTGGACCAGAACTGCCATTTGCGCATACTGCATAGTGCTCAGCAATGGCCTGATGCCAGCGGGACCTGAAATTTGACCGGTGATTTCCGACATCTCTGTCGGAAATCACCGGTCAATCTTATATGCTATCGCCGCTACTTCACCTCTCCCGCCAGCCAGTGCCCTATCGTTCCTTTCTCCGAATTGACCTCGCTCCAGCCGGGCTGGACGCCGTCCATGTTGGGCAGTTGGTGGGCGATGCCCTTGTGGCAGTCGATGCAGGTGCGTTCTCCCGTGAACAGGTAGCGCTCGTGGACGCGGGCGGCCCTGGCGCCTTGTTTGGTGATGTCCATCGATTCGGTCGAGTGGCAGTTGCGGCATTCGAGCGAGTTGTTGGCCTTGAGCCGTGACCATTCGTGTTCGGCCAGCTCGCGGCGCATCGCCACGAACTTGTCGCGGGTGTTGATGGTGCCGAAGATCTTGCCCCAGACTTCCTTCGACGCCTGCATCTTGCGGGCGATCTTGTCGGTCCATTCGTGGGGGACGTGGCAGTCGGGACAGGTCGCACGGACGCCGGAGCGGTTGGTGAAGTGGATGGTCTGCTTCAATTCCTCATAGACGTTGGTGTTCATCTCGTGGCAGCCGACGCAGAACTTCTCGCGGTTAGTCGCTTCCAGTACCGTGTTGAAACCGCCCCAGAAGATAACGCCGGCGGCGAAGCCGCCGAGCGTCAGGAAGCCGAGGCTGAGGTACCGGCTTGGGCTCGAGAGCGTGCGCCAGGGGCGCAGCAGGAATTCCGGCAGCTTGAGTCTCATTTCTCCGGACCTCCGGAAGACGGGCGGCTTGTCATGCTGTCGATGGTCTGGAAGGTGTTGGTAACGAGCGGCTGGGCCGTGGTCTGCGGGACGTGGCACTGCATGCAGAAGTACCGGCGCGGCGAAACGGCGCCCAATGTCTGGCCTTCCCGGTCGAGGTAGTGGGTGATGCTGATCATCGGCGCCTGGACCGCTTCCGTGTACTGGCGGCTATGGCAGGTCAGGCAGCGGTTGGTGTTCAGGTTCAGTTGATAGTCCCGGACATTGTGCGGGATGACCGGCGGCTGTTCCGGGTAGTTGCGGGCGACGCGGCGGTCGTCGGTGACGTCGGCCGGGATCTGCGGCGGGGTCGTCTCGTCGGTGAACTGGACCGGCGGCCGGAAGGGAGAGTCGATCTTGACGCTGCCGGTGTTCTGGGCGGACAGGAGCGCCGGGACCAGCAGGCAGGGCAGCGCCGCGAGAAGTGCTAGGTGGTAGAGACGCATGGCTTTGCCCTTCCCTATGCCGTGACGATCTTGACGGCGCATTTTTTGAAGTCCGTCTGCTTGCTGATGGGATCGGTGGCGTCGAGCGTGACCTTGTTGATCAGCCGGGCGCTGTCGAACCAGGGGACGAAGACGACGCCGCGCGGCGGCTTGTTGCGGCCGCGCGTTTCCACGCGCGTCGACATCTCGCCGCGCCTGGACATCACCTTGACCTCCGATCCGCGCCGCAGGCCCCTGTCCTTGGCGTCGTCCGGGTGCATGTAGACCAGCGCCATCGGCATCGCCTTGTAGAGTTCCGGGACGCGCATGGTCATGGAGCCGGAGTGCCAGTGTTCCAGCACGCGGCCGGTGACCAGCCACAGGTCGAATTCCTGATCGGGAGACTCCGCCGCCGGTTCGTAGGGGTAGGCGAAGATATTGGCCCTGCCGTCCGGGTTGCCGTAGAACTTCACGTCCTCGCCGGGTTTGACGTAGGGGTCCAGGCCTTCGCGGTAGCGCCACAGCGTTTCCTTGCCCTCGACCACCGGCCAGCGCAGGCCGCGCGCTTCGTGGTACATGTCGAACGGCGCCAGATCGTGGCCGTGGCCGCGCCCGAAGGCGGCGTATTCCTCGAACAGGCCTTTCTGGGGATAGAAGCCGAAGGCCTGGGCCTCGTGGTTTTCGTATTCCGGGTTGATTTCCGATGCTGCGTAGCGATCGACGTTGCCGTTGCGGTAGAGCACGTCGAACAGGGTCTTGCCGCGATATTCGGGGTGGGCGTCCAGGGTTTCCTTGGGCCAGACCTCGTCGGTCGTGAACCGCTTGGAGAACTCCATCAACTGCCACAGGTCGGAGCGCGCCTCGCCCGGTGCATTGACGAGCTGGTGCCAGAAATGCGTGCGTCGCTCGGCGTTGCCATAGGCGCCTTCCTTCTCGACCCACATCGCCGCCGGCAGGATCAGGTCGGCGGCGGAGGCGGTGACGGTCGGATAAGCGTCGGAGACGACGATGAAGTTGGCCGGGTTCCTGTAGCCGGGCCATGTCTCGTTATCGCTGTTCGGCGCCGCCTGGAGGTTGTTGTTGACCATGATCCAGAAGGCATTGAGCTTGCCGTCCTTGAGCATCCGGTCCATCAGCACGGCGTGGTAGCCGGGCTTGGCGGGCAGCAGGCCGTGCGGGACCTTCCAGATTTCCTCCGCGTGCTCGCGGTGGGCGGGATTGGTGACCACCATGTCGGCGGGCAGCCGGTGGGAGAAGGTGCCGACTTCGCGCGCCGTGCCGCAGGCCGAGGGCTGGCCGGTCAGCGAGAACGGGCTGTTGCCCGGCTCGGAAATCTTACCGGTCAGCAGGTGGATGTTGTAGACCATCTGGTTGGCCCAGACGCCCCTGACGTGCTGGTTGAAACCCATGGTCCACAGCGACATGACCTTGGTCTTCGGATCGGCATAGAGTTCCGCCAGGGCCAGCAGCCGTTCCTTGGGAACTCCGGTGAGTTCCACCGTCTTCTCCACCGTATAGTCGGCGACGAACTTCGAGAACTGGTCGAAGTCCATCGGCGTGCTGACCGCCGGGTCCTTGGAGTTGGCGGCGCTCGTTTCCAGGATGTGTTCGGGGCGGAGACCGTAGCCGATGTCCTTCTGGCCCAGGCGGAAGTTGCAATGCTTATCGACGAAGTCGTGGTTGACTCGGCCGGTCTGGATGATGTGGTTGGCGATGAAGTTCATGATCGCCAAGTCGGTGCTCGGCTTGAAGATCATCGGGATGTCGGCCAGCTCGAAGCTGCGGTGCTCGAAGGTCGAGAGCACGGCGACCTTGACATGCGGCTCCGACAGGCGGCGATCGGTGATCCGGGTCCACAGGATCGGGTGCATCTCCGCCATGTTGGAGCCCCAAAGCACGAAGGCGTCGGCGTGCTCGATATCGTCGTAGCAGCCCATCGGCTCGTCCATGCCGAAGGTGCGCATGAAGCCGACCGCCGCCGAGGCCATGCAATGCCGGGCGTTGGGATCGAGGTTGTTGGTGCGGAAACCGGCGCGCATCAGCTTGGTGGCGGCATAGCCTTCCCAGATCGTCCACTGGCCGGAGCCGAACATCCCGACGGCGTCGGGACCCTTCTCCTTGATGACGCGTCTCCACTGGCTGGCCATCTCGTCGAAGGCGCGGTCCCAGGAAACGGGCTGGAACTCGCCCTCCTTATGGTATTTGCCGTCG
>DASQKT010000747.1:0-10417 GCA_035630415.1 Skermanella sp. | reverse complement strand
GCTCCCGTCCGGACCGAAGCCGCCAGCCAGTCCTGCTCGACATCGCCGGTGCCGTCCGTCAGCGTCGCGGAGGTCACCACCATGCCATGCGCCTGCGATCCGACCGTCGCGACGAACGGCACCGTCGGATCGACGTAGTGCCGGTACATCCCGACATCCATGTCGCGGCCGTCCTGGCGTTCGATCCCGAACCAGTCGACGAAACCGGGAGAAGTCGGCTGCCCGACGCATTTCAGCATGTCGCGCCAGCCCTTGAGCGTCACGCTGCCGCGCCGCTGAAGGCTGCGGCAGACCGCCTCGATCCGCCGCCGGGTGTCGCTGTCCAGTTCAGCCGCCTCGTTGTCGAGGCGCGCGGCCAGACGCTTCGCCAGTTCCTCCAGGGGCGTCTGGAGACGTCCCAAGGCCTTTTCCAGCTCCTGGGCCGCCGCTGCCAGACCGTCCACTGGCTCCAACGTCTCTGTCTCCAGGCTGTAGAAGCTATCCCGGCCATGGGCACGGGCATGGACCTGCCGCCGCACCATCAGCAGGAAGGCCTCCGCCGCCCCCGTCCCCATCTCGTCGGTCAGGCGATTGCCCCAGCCCTCCCCCGGCAGCGCGCGGGCGGCGTGGACGACGGCGTCGATCAGCGCCATCCCTTCCTCGTCGCCGGCGACGAGGTCCTCGACCCGGCGCTTCAGGCCACGGGCGCGGCTGCTCCGGCCGCCCTCGGCCCCAAGCAGCCAGCGCCGCAGTTCGGCCGTCTCTTGCGCGGTCAGATGGCCGGCGAAGGCGCTGTCCGCCGCGTCGAAGACATGGTGCCCCTCGTCGAAGACGTAGCGGGTCGGAAGGCCCGCGTCATCGCCGCCCAGCGCCGCCTGGATCATGACCAGGGCATGGTTGGCGATCACGATGTCGGCTTTGCGCGCCCGCCGGACCGTGTTCTCGATGAAGCATTTGCGGTAGTGCTGGCAGGCGGAATAGATGCACTCGCCGCGCCGGTCGGCCAGCGTCATGGTGCGGGTCCGTCCGACCAGATCGGGCAACCAGCCGGGGAAGTCGCCGCCCTGCATGTCGCCGTCGCGGGTCGCGGCCACCCAGCGGACCATCAACCCCAGCGCCGTCGCATACATCGGCTGGCTCGGCAGGCTGGAGACGGCTTCCTCAAGGTTGAGCAGGCACAGGTAGTTCTCACGGCCCTTACGCAGCACCACCTTACGCGACTTCACCGCCGGATCGGTATGCAGCCGGTCCAGCTCGCCGTCGATCTGGTGCTGGAGGTTGCGGGTGTAGGTCGATATCCACACCGTCCCCCGGTTCCGCTCCGCCCAAAGGCTGGCCGGCGCCAGATAGCCCAGCGTCTTGCCGACTCCCGTCCCGGCTTCCGCCAGGACGAGATTGGGCGTGCCGGGATTGGCGCGCGGCGTGAAAGCAGTGCTGACGGCGCTGGCGTAGTCGGACTGCTGCGGCCGGGGTTCCGCCACCTTGCCCAGGATGCTGGCCTGCAATAGGTCGGCCAACCGGCGGCGCGCGTCGTTGGCATGGACCGGAAGCTGACCGGGAGGCGGCTCGGGAGCCTCGTCCTCCCATTCCGGCATCTGCTTCCAGACCTGGAATGCGCCGAGTGCGCGGCGTCCTGGCGGCCCGTTGGGTGCCCCCAGCGCCGCCAGCGCGAAGCTTGCCCAGGGCCAGCTATAGCCCTGGTTGCCGCCGCCGCCGCCACCCATGAACCACGCGATGGCAACCGGATCGGACTTTTCCTCGAAGTCGGGATCGGACAGATCGATCAGGAGCTGCCGGGTGGCGCGGATTAGGGTGAGCGCGTCGTCCTCCGCGCCGTCCGGCTTGGGCAGCCCCAGAGCTTCCGCCAGTCCGCGCGGAGTCGGCACGACGAAGCGGGCCGGGTGGACGAAGGCGAACAGCTCCAGCAGGTCAAGCGCCGTGAAACGGTCGGCATTGAGCCGCCGTCCCAGCGCCTTGGCGTGACAGACCAGCAGGGTTTCGCGCTGAAGCCGCAGGCGCGCCTCGCCAAGGTCGATCGTCTCGACCTCGCCGTCGGAGGTCAGCCAGACGGCCTTCCGCGCCCCGGCGACGAGCGCCGGCGCGTCCGGCAAAAGCAGGCGCCGCGTCGGCGCTGGGGATTGAACGATGTCCATTGCGGCGACAGTATAGAAGGCCGGGACGCTCCGCGCGAGTGTGCCGATGCGTAACAGGCGGAGGTTGCCTCGACCGGATGGGCGGTTATGATGCGGCTCCTGTCGATCACTATCCGGTTCGCCGCTTTGTCCTTTCCCGTGCCCCAGCCTCCATGACCTTCGCCCAGCGCGTCACCAAAGCCGTCTCAGGGCGACAGGTCCTCCGCTTTCTGCTCGTGATGGGGGTGGCGCTGGCCGCCGTCTCGATTGGCTGGATCGCCCTGTATCGCTTAGTCCCGCCGCCCGGCACGCCGCTGATGCTGATCCGGATGGCCGGAGGGGCCGGCATCGACAAAAGCTGGCGCAGCCTGGACGATATCTCCCCCAGCCTCGCCCAGGCGGTGATCGCGTCGGAGGACACCCTGTTTTGCAGTCATGCCGGCTTCGACTGGGCGTCGATGCGGCAGGCGTGGCAGGGCAACCTTGCCGGCGGGCAGTTGCGCGGCGGCAGCACGATCTCCATGCAGACCGCCAAGAACGCCTGGCTGTGGCAGGACCGGACATACCTGCGAAAAGGCCTGGAAGCCTGGTTCACCCTCTGGATGGAACTGCTCTGGCCCAAGGCCCGAGTGATGGAGGTCTATCTGAACATCATCGAATGGGGCGACGGCATCTACGGTGCCGAAGCGGCGTCCCAAACCTTCTTCGGCAAGCCGGCGTCGGCCTTGACCCGGCGGGAGGCCGCCCTGATGGCCGCCGTCCTGCCGAACCCGTTGCGCTGGTCGCCCGCCAAGCCGACCCGCTACATCGCCAGCCGCGCCAACGTGATCCAGCAGCGAATGACGATCGTGGCCCGCGACGGTCTGGCTGCCTGCACCGGCTGACGTCCATCGAACGGAGGGAACCGCTCACGGGAGCGGGTGTACGCGCTCGTAGGTGACGTACGATTGGGCGCTTCAGGTTTTTGCAACATTTCTGCCAAACTTGCGGCACATGACGTTGCTGGATGTCGCGCCCATGGAGCAGACCGCTTCCGATGAACTCATACGCGCCGTGGTCACCGCCTATGCCCGTGCCAAAGGCAAGCACTCGGACCCCGGTCCGGCCTATCAGGCGGCCATCCGTATCCTGATGGACCGGAACCGCAACCTGACGCCCGAGGACGCGGTCGATTGCCTGCTTGCCATGCTGGCCCACGCCGCCCGGCATCATCCGGAATGGCTTCAGGTCGAGCAGCCGGTATCGGGAGTTCTTTTGCGGGGCAGCAAGCGGGGTCCCGACAAGAACGCCGGATGACTCTCAATCCATCAACCCGGCGGGGACGCGGCAGGTGAACTCACGGCCATGCAGCTTCCTGTACAACGCCCGCAAGGTCTTGCGGTCCGCTTCCCGCAGGCTGCCGCGCATCAGGTCGTCATGAAGCTGGAGAGCCTGCGCACGGTTGAGGCCGTGCCCCTTGGTCAGGAGCACCGCCAGCAGCAGCGAGGCGTCGGTATCCGTCCGTGCCTGACGTTTGTCCGCCTCCGCCATGGCGTGGCGCAGGTCAGCGATGGCGCCTTCCGTCGAACGGCCATCGGATGGACGGCCGGAAGATGCCCGGCTGTCCGGAGAGCGGTACTCAGCCTCTTGCACCGGCGGCGGTGCCGGGTGTCCGCCGAGGCCCAGCCTGCGGGCCGCGACCGATGCTGTTTCGGGAGCATGCGACAGGTCCGGCTTGCCGCGAAATCGGGCGATCAGGTTGGACAGGTGGTCAAACAGCCCAACCATCCAAGCCTATCAACCTCCCGCGTTCATCCCCGCCGCGCAAACCATCCTGCGCGAACTGCCCTGTGATGTCGCAAGGATTAGCGGCGCTTCATTGATTTATAGTTAAGAATACTCCAGTCCACGGGCTTCGCCGGCAGCGTTCACGGCGGCAGCCACCAGGATATCGGCCGCCGCAGCCGCCGCCCGCTGTCCCACACCCTCGGTTCCGATGGTCTGGCCGCTGACATAGGTCCCTTCGATCAGCAGCAGGAGCTGGTCGGCCAGCATGGCCGGATCATGGGCGCCGGCCGAATCCGCCAATCCCCGCAGGCGATTGCGAAGTTCCATCTTGTTGGCAAGCGCTATCACGCGGCCGGGATGGTCCGGGTCCGGGAACTCGACCGCCGTGTTGATGAACGGACAGCCCCGGTAATCCGGGCGAGCCGTCCGCTTGCCGACGGTCTCGAAGATCGCCCTGATCTGGGCTCGCGGGTCGCCGGGGTGGCGGGCCACCACCTTGTCCCACCATGTCCAGTAAATCTCGTCGCGATATTCGAGGAATGCGGCCACCAACTCGTCCTTGCCGGCGAAATTCCGGTACAGGCTCATCTTCGCCACGCCGGAATGGGCGATGACGGCGTCAACGCCGACAGCCCGGATGCCTTCGCGGTAGAACAGCTCGGCGGCGGCTTCAAGGATGCGCGTCCGGGCGGATTTGACGGTTTGGTCCTGCATGGGCCCCATCGGATAATTCGTGTTGACAGATGATACAGAACGGTCTCTATCATCGCAAGTCTTCTTTATGGCTCGGAGCTGTCTGATGTCTTTCCTGTCCGACCGGCTGGCGCGCGGGCGCATCCATTACGGATGGTACGTCGCCGGGATCACCTTCGTCACGCTGCTGGTTGCGGCGGGCATCCGCTCCATGCCGAGCATCCTCATCGTTCCGGTCGAGCAGGAGTTCGGCTGGTCGCGGGCAACCATCTCGTTCGCGGTGGCGATCAACCTGATCCTTTACGGGCTGATGGGGCCGTTCGCGGCGGCCTTCATGGACCGCCTGGGTGTCCGCACCACCATCCTGGCGTCGCTGACGCTGGTGGCATGCGGCGTGGCCTTGACCCCGCTGATGACAGCCCCCTGGCAGCTCGTCCTGCTGTGGGGCGTGGTTGTCGGAACGGGCACCGGCATGACCGCCCTCGTCCTGGGTGCCACGGTCGTCAACCGCTGGTTCTCCGAGCAGCGCGGCCTCGTGATGGGCATGCTGACCGCCAGCACCGCGACCGGGCAGTTGCTGTTCCTGCCGCTGCTGGCGATGATCGTCGAGGAACTGGGCTGGCGCACCGCCGTCCTGGGCGTCGCCTGCGCCGCCCTCCTCATCGTCCCGCTGGTGATGCTGCTGATGCGGGAACGTCCGCGCGACGTCGGCCTCGCCCCCTTCGGCAAGACGGAGATGGAAGCGGTTCCGCCCCGCTCCACCGCCAACCCCTTCGCCGTGGCAATCGGCGCCCTGGTCGAAGGATCGCGGTCGCGCGATTTCTGGCTGCTGTTCGGCACCTTCTTCATCTGCGGACTGAGCACGAACGGATTGATCGGGACTCACCTGATCGCGGCCTGCTTCGATGCCGGCATCCCGGAGGTTCGGGCCGCCGGGCTGCTCGCGATGATGGGGATCTTCGATCTGATCGGCACGACGCTGAGCGGCTGGCTGTCCGACCGCTACGACAACCGCTACCTGCTGGCGTGGTATTACGGGCTGCGCGGGCTGTCGCTGCTGTGGCTGCCCTTCGCGCTCGACCTGTCTTTCTTCGGCCTGTCGCTGTTCGCCGTCTTCTACGGCCTGGACTGGATCGCCACCGTCCCGCCGACGGTGCGTCTCGCGACCAACACCTTCGGCAGGGAGAAAGCGCCGATGATGTTCGGCTGGATCTTCACCGGCCATCAGCTCGGTGCCGCCGTTGCTGCCTTCGGGGCCGGCGTGCTGCGCACGGCGATGGACGGCTACCTGGAAGCCTTCCTGCTGGCCGGGCTGGCCTGCCTCGCCGCGGTCGCCATGTCGCTGATGATCGGCCGGCAGCCGGCAGCTCCCGCGCGGGTGGCGAGCGAGGTGGCGTAGGGAACGTTCCAGTGCGACGCTTTCCCATCTTAGCCACTTTTCCGTCATACCCGGACTTGATCCCACGAGCGCTCATTTAGGCCGCCACCCCCTGCTCGTCATACCCGGACTTGATCCGGGTACCTCCTTTCAGGAGCTGAGCGGGTGGTATCAGGACTTCATCTTGAAGTCCTCACGTCAGCCTCCGTCAGGAGGTACCCGGATCAAGTCCGGGTATGACGGAAAGGGTGGCGGCTTCTACCGGAGTTTCGCACCGAAACGCCTAAGTTAGCGCCTATGCGATCAAGTCCGGGTATGACGGGAGGTGCCCGTCATCACGAACATTGCATTCACGAAGGAAACACCCCCATGCGCATGCTCGACGACCTTAAACCCGGCGACCGCTACTCCGGCGGTCCGCTGACCCTGTCCGAAGCCGACCTCCTGGATTTCGCTGGGCGTTTCGACCCGCAGCCGTTCCACCTGGACCCGGTCGCCGCCAGGGACAGCGTCTTCGGTGGGCTGGCGGCCAGCGGGTGGCACACGGCCGCCTTGACGATGCGGATGATTGTCGAGGGCGAGACCAAGCTGGCGGGCGGCTTCATCGGGGTCACCGTCGAGGAGCTTTCGTGGCCGCAGGCTACCCGCCCCGACGACACGCTGCGGATCGAGAGCGAAGTTTTGGAGGTACGCCCCTCGACCAAGCGGCCGGATCGTGGCACGGTGCGCATCCGCACCCTGACCTACAATCAAACAGACGAAGTGGTTCAGCGGATGACCGCAGTGCTGCTCGTCCCCCGCCGATCCATGCCGAAGTAATCTGCCGGAGTAATCTTGCCGAAACATCATCTGGACAGCACCGCCATGGTGGTGCTGACGGTGCTATGCCTGTGCTGGGGTCTCCAGCAGGTCGCCATCAAGATCGCGATTCCGGGAATTTCCCCGACACTCCAGGCTGGCATCCGGTCGGCGGGATCGCTGCTTCTGCTCTGGGGCTGGTCGGCCTGGAATGGCGTCCGGCTGTTCGGCCGCGACGGCTCGCTCTGGCCCGGTCTGGCGGCGGGCCTGCTGTTCGCCTTCGAGTTCCTATTGATCTTCACCGGCATGACTTTCACGACCGCATCGCGCGGCGTCATCTTTCTCTATACCTCCCCTTTCATCGTGGCGCTGGGCGCCCATCTGTTCGTTCCGAACGAGCGAATGCGCATGGTTCAGGCGGTTGGACTGCTCTGCGCCTTCGCCGGCGTCACGGTCGCCTTCGCCGACGGGCTCCGTCTTCCGACCAGCCGCGAGCTGATCGGCGACGCGATGATCCTGCTCGCGGCCATCGCCTGGGGCGCCACTACGGTCATCATCAAGGCGTCCAGGTTGGCGTCCGTCAGCCCGAACAAGGTCCTGTTCTACCAGCTCGGCGTTTCCGCGATCACGCTGCCTGTCCTGTCGGCGGCGCTGGGCGAGAGCGGCATCACCGACCTGAACGGTCCCGTCCTGGCGTCGATGGCTTACCAGATCGTCATCGTCGCCTTCGCCAGCTATCTCACATGGTTCTGGCTGATAGCCTCGTATCCGGCGGGCAAGCTGACCGCCTTCTCGTTCCTGACACCCCTGTTCGGCCTTATCGCGGGCGGCGTCCTGCTGGGCGAACGCATCAGCGCCGCCATGGTCGCGGCAATGCTGCTGGTCTGCTTCGGGATCTATCTGGTCAACCGCCGCCCGGCTGCTTCCTGAGGCAAGGCCTGCCTGAGACCAGGCCTCCTTGTCAGTCAATGTCCCGCTTGTTAGGGTCTTCGCACTCTAAGGGTCTGGTGTGACAGGGAGAAGCGGCATGAATGTCGAATGCGTCGTCGCCGAACCGGCCAAGCTGGGCGAAAGCCCGATGTGGTCGGTTGCCGAGCAGAAGCTCTACTGGGTCGATATCGAAGGCCCGGCGCTCCACCGTTTCGACCCGGCGACCGGCCGGGATGAAAGCTGGCCGATGCCTGAGGAGATCGGTTCGATCGCGGTGCGCAGGGATGGCAGCCTGCTGCTCGGACTGCGGAACGGCCTCGCCTTCTTCGACCCGTCATCGGCCGAACTGACCCGCCTGTTCGATCCCGAGGCCGATAAACCGGACAACCGCTTCAACGACGCCACGACCGACAGCACCGGACGCTTCTGGGCCGGTACGATGCGGATGGGAACACCGCTCGACCAGCCGCAGGGCACCCTGTACCGGATCGATCCCGACCTGAGCTGCCGCCCCATGATCGGCGGGCTGTGGACGACCAACGGGCTGGCTTTCAGCCCCGATGGGAGGACCATGTACCTGTCGGACAGCAACGCCAAAGTTCGGACGATCTGGGCCTTCGACTACGATCCCGATACGGGGACTCCCACCAACCGCCGGGTCTTCGTGGATACCCACGGCATGGCGGGACGGCCCGACGGCGGCGCCTGCGACGCGGATGGATGCTACTGGATGGCGGGCATCTTCGGCGGCGAACTGCTGCGCTTCACCCCCAAAGGCACGCTCGACATGACGATCAAGATGCCCTGCCGCACTCCGACCAAGATCGCTTTCAGCGGGCCTGGACTGGACGTGATCTATGTGACTTCTCTCCGGAAAGAGGGAGAAGAGCCCGATCCGCTGGCCGGCTGCCTGTTCGCCATAACCGGTACAGGAATCGTTGGCATGGAAGTCCCACCTTTCGCCGGGTGACAAGTTTCCATCCAATTTCCGGCAAAGCGGGGATTTTGAACTATATTGAGTGATTAACGGAGCGACATCATTGTGACTTGAGGAGGTCTGCCGAAGACACCCTCAAGTCGCCCCCTATTCGATAGTTATAGTGTCGAATCTGTTCTTTTTCGATGAATATCTGTAGCAATAGACCGGACCCCAAAAGGAGACAAGGGATGGTTATTGCTACTTACGACCATGATATTTCCGCCGATGCCAACGGGCTCGCCAACGATGCGGAAGAATGGGCGCCCGTTCGCTTTGCCGATCCAAGAACCGAAATGTACCGCCGATTGCCCGGATTCATCCAGCCCTTCCTAACTTGGCTGACGGCGCGTCCGGCACCGGGGGAAGCCGCGAAGGCCCATTCCTCCTACTACCATGTCATCACGGCCTTCGCGACGCTGGGCGCGGGCGTAGCCTTCAGCCTCGCGGCATTCGCGGCGGGCGGGCTGTGGCTGGCGGCATTGCCGTTCCTGATGATCGTTTCCGCATCCGGCATGGGCAAGTTGCAGGCCGTCGTCTTTCATCACTGCGCCCACGGCACGGTGTTCCGGGAGCGATCGACCAATCGCCGGGTCGGCGAAACCATCTCGATCCTGTTGCTGATGAAGCATTTCGACGTCTACCAGCATGAACACATGCTCCATCACAGCCCCAACAAACTGCTGACGCATGAGGACGAGTTCACGCAGTTCGTGATGAACCTCGCCGGTCTGCGGCCGGGTCTGCCCAAGTCGGTGCTGTGGCGCCGGGTCCTGATCAGCTTCGTTTCCCCTTTTTTCCATCTTCGTTTCCTGCTGGCCCGTATCTCATCTTGCCTGCTGTCCCATTCCACCGTTCACAACCTGATCGGCTGGGCCGCATGGGGTGGGTTGCTCTATGTCGCGTGGCTGACGGAAACCTGGATCGAAGTGGCGGTCGTCTGGCTCTTTCCCGTCGTGATCCTGCTCCAGATCGGAACGGCGCTCAGGACCCTGTGCGAACATCGTTTCCCCGAACAGGAAGTGATAGAAGCACGCGGCAAGACCTTCGTCTGCCTCGCCACCGCCGGCGTCTTTCCCGGCGCAGCCGTGCCGGAGCAATCCGCGGCGACGCCGGGCGGTCTGGTCGCCTGGGCCGGATGGTGGACCACCATGCTGACGGTCCACCTGTTCGCCCGCGTCTTCGTCCTGGTCGGCGACGCTCCCTGCCATGACTTCCATCACCGCCGGCCAGCGTCGCGCCGCTGGACCGATTACATCCATGCCCGCCAGAAGGACGCCGACAGCGGCTGCCCGACCTATCCACTCGGCTACATCGAGACCTGGGGCCTGTTCGAGGCGATCGACGAGAACTTGGCCTCGCTCAGCACCGCTTCCCGCATCTAGCTTCGGCCGTCGAAACCCGGAATTCGCAGAATGCGCTCAGGGCCAGGTCAGTGCCTGGGTCAGGCTCGGTAGAAGATCGACGCCGACCCGTCGGCAACCCGCTGCTGCGGCAGCCGGACCGTCACCGTCGTGCCGAATCCGGGACGGCTGTCGATGCTCAGGGTTCCGCCGTGGCGCTCGGCCAGCGTCTTGCACAGGGGAAGCCCGAGCCCGGTCCCGCCGAAGCGGCGGGTATAGGTGTTTTCCAACTGGCAGAACGGTTCCAACGCCCTTGGGATATCCTCGGGCGCCATTCCGATGCCGCTGTCGATCACCTGAAGGACGGCGCCGCCGTCCTCCGACAGGCCGGCGCGGATTTCCACCCGTCCACCTGCCGGTG
>DASQKT010000746.1:0-16091 GCA_035630415.1 Skermanella sp. | reverse complement strand
GGCTTCGTCTTCCAATTCCACTTCCTGCTGCCGGAGTTCACGGTGCTGGGCAACGTGATGATCCCGATGCGGAAGCTGGGCGGCAGCCCGGAGGCGGAGTTGCGGACGCGTGCCCAAGCCTTGCTGGATGACCTGGGGCTGGGCGATCAGGCGGCAAAGCTGCCGTCGCAGCTGTCCGGCGGGCAGCGCCAGCGCGTCGCCATAGCGCGGGCGCTCGCCAACCGCCCGCGCGTGATTCTAGCCGATGAGCCGACCGGCAACCTGGACACGAAGAGCGCTCAGACGGTCTTCGACATCTTCGCCCGGCTGGCGCGGGAGACGGGGACGACGGTGATCACAGTCACCCACGACGAAGGGCTGGCGGCGCAGACCAGCCGGCGGGTCAATCTGGTGGACGGGCGGCTGGTGACAAGGTCATCGATTGATGCTCCACTGACGGCCAAATAGCATTAGGGAAATAAATTTCTCGGTTTGTCTTGTTGATCCTATTTATCTGATAGTCGTCTTGTAGATAAGAAGGCCGATGTCGTCTTTATCGCACTCGATATCCACGCCCAGGGGCGACGCATGAAATAGGCTGGCGAGATTTGACGGTGTAACGGGGCGTTACGGTTCTCCCTTCATCAACGAAGGGAGAATGGCGATGTCGGTCGAGAAACTGGTTGAGCACTTTTCCGCGCTCGAGGATCCCCGGTGCGCCGGCAAGGTCGATCATCAGCTGATTGACATCCTGGTCATCGCGGTGTGTGCGGTGATCGCGTGTGCTGAGAGCTGGGACGACATCGCGCTCTACGGTCGCAACAAGCTGAACTGGTTGCAATCCTTCCTGAGCCTGGCCAACGGCGTTCCCTCGCACGACACCTTCCGGCGTGTCTTCATGCTGATCGACCCGGACGCCTTCGAGGCCTGCTTCAGCGCCTGGGCTCAGTCTTTTGCCGAGGCCTTCGACCGGGAAGTCGTGGCAATTGACGGCAAGACTGTACGCCGCTCCTTCGACCGCGGCCGAACACAGGGACCGCTGCATCTGGTCAGTGCCTGGGCCAGTGAGCAGGGGCTGGTGCTCGGACAACGCGAAGTCGATGGCAAATCGAACGAGATCACTGCGATCCCGGAGCTGCTCGAGACGCTGTCCTTGAAGAACTGCATCGTGACGTTGGATGCCATGGGCTGCCAGAAGGCAATCGCCGACCGGATCCTGGAGCGGGGCGCCGATTACCTGCTGGTGCTCAAGGCCAATCACAGCAAGGCGTTCGTGGCAGTAAAGGAGTGTTGCGAGCGGCACTGTTTTGCTCGTGGCGCCACAGCCAAGCCGGTGTTCGATGCCTTCGACGACAGTCATGGCCGCCTGGTCCGCCGGCGCGTGTTCGTCTGCCCGGAGGCCGCCTCTTTGGAAGCGCTGGACGCCTGGTCCGGGCTGCGCACCGTGCTGGCGGTGGAAACCATCCGCGGGGTCAACGGCTCCGGCAAGGTCGAAACCGAGATCCGCTACTTCCTGTCAAGTTGCCGCGATGATCCCACCGTGCTGGTTCAGGCGATCCGCCGGCACTGGACGATTGAAAATGGGCTCCATTGGGTCCTGGATGTCACGTTTCGCGAGGATGACAGCCGGGTCCGGGATCGAACGGCAGTTCGCAATCTGGCCATCCTGCGCAAGATCGCCATCAACCTCATTGGTCGCGATCGGACATCCCGGATCAGCATGCGCGCCCGTCGCAAGCAGGCTGCCTGGAACGATGATTATATGCTCTCTCTTCTGGTTGGATGATTTCATGCGTCGCCCCTGTATCCACGCCTGTCCGCTATATATTTTAGCCGCTATAATATTATGAAAATCCGATACGACGCGACCGATATTTAAGCTCGACTGGTCTGGAACGTTAATATCGGGTTGAGGAGGCCCGACATCTCTGCCGGAACTCAACGGTCAATCTTCAATGCCGTTGTATGAGAACTTCATAATTCAGCTCTTAGCATAAACACCATAGTATGCAACATAGTGAATAATTTCAGAGACGAAATTCACATTACAAAAATATGCATTTTTTTGAAATATTGTGAATAAAAAAGAAATGTATAGTTGCCCTACGCTAACGCCATAAATCAAAGAAGGGATACTTCAATGGCCGTCGATTCTACTATCGTGAAAAGCAATGTGACTATTCCCGCTCAGGTCGTTCAAGTCATCGCCTTCGCTGATTCAGGTTGGATCAGCGCGAGCAACACGATCAACAACGCGATCGTGATCAACCACAGTCTCGGCGCCATTCCCACCTTCGTTTCCGTCATGTTCTCGCCCGACAAGGTGGTTGCGTATAGCTGCACCCGGATGTGGAGCCAAAAGAATGACGCCAATCCGGTCACGATCGAGCTGACGAGCACCACGATCACCCTCAACCTCGTGCGAAGTGTTCCCTTGTTCGGCGCCTGGAAGGCAATGGAACCGGACGGCGTTTGGACCCATTGGAACACCGGCTATTTCCGGGTTTGCGCGACCAAGTGATCGAGAGCCCGACCCCGCCATAAGCCGGGTCGGACCTCTTCGCACAGCCAGTATGCGCCGTCCGCGGCACGGAGCCGACAAGCTCCATTTGTGCCGCGGACAGTGTCATACGCAACCCCAGCGGTAATTCCGGATTTCGGGTCAGAGACTATTTCCGGGACAGTACGAGCGCGGTGACGTGCTGGAGAGGGGGGTGAGTCACTTCCTGGCGTGATCGCTGAGCCATTCCTGGGCCGGCGGCCTTCTTGCTGGTCGCGTCGGGACGCCTGGATACCGGCGCGGCGGACAGCGCAAGCGCGTCACCATAGCGTGGGCGCTAGCCAACCGCCCGCGCATCAATCTGGTAGACGGGCGGCTGGTGATGTAAGGCATCAAATGACGTTGCAATTAGCATCATTTGGTGCCATGTATGGCGGAAGGGAGGGCTGCGTCATGACCGCTGTCAGGATCGAAAGATCGGGGAATACTCATCACTCGTCCCGCACCCCGCAGGGCTTCGCATTCGAGGCGGATCGGGAACGCCTCACGCCCGCAGCGCTGGAAGCAGTCGTCAATATCGCAGAAGCCTGGAAGCTGTCGGGCGATGACGCTGCCGCACTTCTCGGGGTGTCTTCGAGCACCTGGGATAGAATCCGTGGCAACAAGTGGAACCAGACACTGAGCCAGGACCAGATGACCAGGGCATCGGCTCTTATTGGCGTCTTCAAGGGATTGAACCTGCTGTTCGATCAGGCGATGGCGGACCGCTGGCCGAAGCTCCGGAATACGGGACCGATGTTCAATAACCTTTCCCCGGTCGAGGCGATGATCGAGGGCGGAATCCCGTATATGCTGGAAGTCCGGCGGTATGTGGACGCATTGCGGGGCGGGCTGTGACGCTGCTGGGATACGATTACCCGGTCGTGCGTCTCGCCGAACCCCGGACGGTCCGGCTGGTTTCGACTAAGCGACTTGACGACCCGGTCCTGAAGCGTCTGGTTTCAAGCGAGCAGCGCCTGCGGGACCTTGAGGAAATCGACGGTGCTACAAGCGGACGCCTCGCATCGCAACGTCGAGGGAGCGACGATATCGCATCAGGGGAGTTCGTCTTCGGCGTCCCGCATGCTGTCTTCATCAATGCCGCCTTCTCCTATTTCCGGCCACGGGAGCTGAACCGGTTCAACGGGCCAGGGCGGGGCGCGTGGTACGCGGCGCTGGATGTGGCAACCTGTATCGCGGAGGTGGCGTTCCACCTGACCCGCGAACTTGAGCGCGTGAACGACTTCAACGCTACTGTCCAATATGCCGAAATGTTCGCCAGCTTCGCGGGGGAGTTCGTCGATCTGAGAGGCGTCAGCCCTCGCCCAGTCTGCCTGTCGCCCGACGAGGAAGAAGGCTACCCTGCCGGGAACGCATTGGCAGACGCAACGCGGGCTGCCGGACATAACGGCATCGTCTATCCGTCGGTCCGGCATCCGGAGGGTGTCTGTCTGGTGGCGCTCTGGCCGCAGGCGGTGCAATCAGTAGCGCAGGGCCGGGTGCTGGCGCTGACGTGGAGTGGCGCCAGCACGCCTGATCTGACGTTCGTGACCGCGTAGACGTTCAGAGCAGCCCTGGTTCCGCTCCGTCAGTTTCGCACCCGGCAGGTCGTGCGGCCCGGCCTTGGCCGGCTCGATCAGTACGACTGCGCCATGTCGCGGCGTCGATACCGACGGGAGTGCTAAGCCTTAAATCATATTACAATAGGATTATAGGGTTGCCACACTCGGAAGGCTGTGAGATTTTTGCCGCCGTTCGAAAGCGTCAACACTGTTTCTATCAGGGAGCCTGTTTCGTGCCGCGCTCACCGCTTTTTCAATGCTTGCCGCACTGGCTTGCGGCCGTTTCTTCCATTCTTCTTCTGGCCGCCTGCGCGACTACGGAACAGGGTTACAATTCCGGTCAGGCTGGACCTGTAGATTGCAAGAATTTTCGAATCCAAAGCGTCCGCGAGGATTTGCATCCGCCGAGCGATAAAAGTTGCATCATCGTCCGCTCTGACGACGTGCAGGTTACCGGTTCGGGATACATTCGCTTCTTCGAGGCTGACAGCAGCAACATGGTAGCTATGCTGGAAACCATATCCTCCACAGGCCACTTCGTCTTGAGTCATGTGGAAATTCAGGGAGCCCTCATGCCGCTGGATCTGATCAAAAGTCAGGCTGTCGACTGGCAGGATCTTCCTGCTATAGAGAGCAACGGCCATACATACAAGTTGTCCAGATTCCGGCTGAGTAAAGCCAATCGGGAATGCATCGGCTTCCTGACACAGGGTCTCGTCCGTGCCCAAGGCTATCAGAGCCGGACATCCGGCTTTTCATGCAAGCGAGCGGGTAAGGGAAAGTTGGAGATCACCGACATCCGCAAGGATCTCGACGGTTTGCGCGTGACGATTTGACGGCCTCGAAGTCAGGAGCGGGAAAGCCGGTCTGATCCTGCTTTCCCGCCGCCATGAGAACGTTTCAGCTTGCCAGCAGGCCGCGCACCCGCTCCGCCAGTTCCGCCCTGGGTACGTCGTGCTGTTCGGCCTTGGTCAGGTCCTTCAGCGTGACCGTGCCGCGCGCCTGTTCGTCGGTGCCCATCAGGACGGCGAAGCGGATGCCGGCGCGGTCGGCGTATTTCAGTTGCTTGGCGATCTTGGATGCTTCGAACTGAACCTCGGTGTTGATGCCGAAGGCGCGGAGGTCGGCGGCGATGGCGAGGTAGTCGGTGGAGAGAGCGGGATCGAGCTGGGTCACCAGGACGGCGCTGGTGCTGCGGTCCGCCTTGATGACGCCCGCTTCCTTCAACTGGTAGAACAGGCGCGTTGCGCCGATCGAGATGCCGACGCCCGGAAGCTTCGACTTGGTGTAGTGGCTGGCCAGATTGTCGTAGCGGCCGCCGGAGCAGACGCTGCCGACGCCGGGGAAGTCGTTCAGGAAGGTCTCGTAGACGGTGCCGGTGTAGTAGTCCAGGCCGCGCGCGATGGCGGGGTTGATCTTGACGAACTCTTCCGGGACCTGGAGGGCGCGGAGGCCTTCCAGTACCGCCTTCAACTCGGACAGGCCCTGGCGGAACAGCTCGCTGTCGCCCGGCATCGCTTCGAGAGCCGCAACGATCTCCGCGTTGCTGCCGGTCAGGCCGATGGAGTCGAGCAGGCGGACGGCCAAATCGCGGTCAAGGGCGATGTCGCCGCCGGTCAGGCTGTCGATCACCTTGTCGCGGCCGATTTTGTCCATCTTGTCGATCTCGCGGAGCGCCAGCTTGCGGCGCTCGCCGTCTTCCAGCGAGAAGTTTTCGAACAGGCCGGCCAGGAGCTTGCGGTTGTTGAAGTTGATCGTGAAGCCGCCGACGTTCAGTTCACGGAAGACGTGGTAGATCACCGCCGGCATCTCGGCGTCATAGGCGATGGGCAAGCTATCCTTGCCGATCACGTCGATGTCGCACTGGTAGAATTCGCGGAAGCGGCCCTTCTGCGCCCGCTCGCCCCGGTAGACCCGCTGGATCTGATAGCGGCGGAAGGGGAAGGCCAGATCGTGTTCGTGCTCCGCGACGTAGCGGGCCAGCGGCACGGTCAGGTCGAAGCGCAGGGCCAGTTCCGGAGCCTTGGCCTGCTGGAGCGAGCCGGTGGACTGGACGAAATAGACCTGCTTCTCGGTCTCGCCGCCCGTCTTGGTCAGCAGGACGTCGACCGTCTCGAAGACGGGAGTTTCGACCGGCAGGAAGCCGAACCGCTCGTACCCGCGCCGGATGGCGTCCAGAAAATGCTGGAAGGCGATCTGGTCCCTGGGCAGCAGTTCCATCACGCCGGGCGGGGTCTTGGCTTGGATCAGGCTCATTTCAGCTTCTTCTGGTCAACGTCTTCGGGGGAGTAAAAAATGCAAAAAACCGTGCAGGCGCGACAATCTAGCGGGTTCGATGGGGCGGCGCAAACCAGACCCAACGAGCAAGCCGGTTGAGCCCGCGGCATAAAGCTTCTAAAACGCGACCCATAGCCCGCCAGCCGGACCGGATACGCAACGCCGATGACATCAACGCCCACGCCTGAGCCGACCACGCTGACCATCCGTCGCCCCGACGACTGGCACCTGCATCTGCGCGACGGCGCGATGCTGAAGGCTGTCGTGCCGTATACCGCGCGTCAGTTCGGCCGCGCCATCGTCATGCCGAACCTGAAGCCGCCGGTGACGACGGTGGCGCAGGCGACGGCCTATTCCGATGCCATTAAGGCTGCCCTGCCGCCGGGATCGGGTTTCCAGCCGCTGATGACCTGCTACCTGACCGACGGCGCCGATGCGGACGAGATCGCGCGCGGACACGAGAGCGGCGTCTTTACCGCCGTGAAGCTCTATCCGGCGCATGCCACGACCAATTCCGCCCATGGCGTCACCGACCTTGCCAAGGTCAGGGGCGTGCTGGAGCGGATGCAGCGGATCGGCATGCCGCTGCTGGTCCATGGCGAGGTGACCGACGCCGATGTCGATATCTTCGACCGCGAGGCGGTGTTCATCGACCGGGTCATGATCCCGCTGCTGAAGGATTTCCCCGGCCTGAAGGTGGTGTTCGAGCATATCACGACGCAGGAGGCGGCGGATTTCGTCTCCGCCGATACCAGCGGACGGCTGGGCGCCACCATCACGGCCCATCATCTGGTGATCAACCGCAACCATATCTTCGCGGGCGGCATCCGGCCGCACCTGTATTGCCTGCCCATCGCCAAACGCGAACGCCACCGGCTGGCGCTGCGCCGGGCCGCCACGTCGGGCGCGGCGCCGTTCTTCCTCGGCACCGACTCTGCACCACATCCGCTGACCGCCAAGGAGAGTGCCTGCGGCTGCGCCGGCGTCTTCACGGCGCCGACCGCCGTCGAGGTCTATGCCCAGGTCTTCGCGGAGGAAGTGGCGCTCGACCGCTTCGAGGCCTTCGCCAGCCTCAACGGTCCGCGCTTCTACGGGCTGCCGGTCAACGAGGATACCGTGACGCTGGAGCGCGCGGACCTGATCGTTCCCGACATCGTCCTGTCGTCAGACGGCGATGCCGTGCTGCCGTTCCAGAGCGGCGAGCGCCTGAACTGGCGTCTTGCCGACTGACGACGTTCTTATTATTTGCCTCCCGCCTTTAGGATTTAGCCCATGACTCCGCTCAGCGCCACTTACGACCCGGACTACATCGCCACGCTTACCGCCAAGATGCTGATCGAAATCAAGGCGGTGCATTTCAACGGCGAGAAGCCTTTCATCTTCACGTCCGGCTGGGCGAGCCCGGTCTATATCGATTGCCGCAAGATCATCTCCTATCCGCGTGCACGCGGCGCCGTCATCGATTTCGCGACGGCCACGCTGGCGCGGGAGATCGGGTTCGAATCGATCGACATCGTCGCCGGCGGCGAGACGGCGGGCATCCCCTTCGCCGCCTGGATCGCCGACCGCCTGGCGCTGCCGATGCAGTACATCCGCAAGAAGCCCAAGGGTTTCGGGCGGAACGCCCAGATCGAGGGCGACGTGGTTGAGGGCGCCCGCACCCTGCTGGTCGAGGATCTGACGACCGACGGCAAGAGCAAGATCAACTTCGTGCAGGCGCTGCGCGATGCCGGCGCTCTGGTGACGGATACCTTCGTCGTGTTCCACTACGGCATCTTCCCGCAGAGCCACACCAACATGGCCAATATCGGCGTGCGCCTGCATGCGCTGGCGACGTGGTGGGACGTGCTGCGGGTCGCCAAGGACAACAACTACTTCGACACGCACACGCTGGGCGAAGTCGAGAAGTTCCTGAACAGCCCGGTCGATTGGTCGGGTGCCCATGGCGGCGTCGCGGAGTATCCGGCTTCGTGATTATTTTCGTCTGTTGAGGAACTACGAGGCTTTGCTTTCCGCTGGGACACCGACGATCGGCTCGAGGAAGTGGTCGATGTCGGCCCAGGCCCGGTCGCGCAGGTCGTCGGTTTCCATCAGGACTTCGTGCCGGGCCTCCGGGTAGCGGATCACGGTGCAGTTGTGATAGCGCAGGCAGAAGTTCCGGTGGGAATCGGGAGGGATCAGCGGGTCCTGTTGCGGGCTGAGCAGCAGGATCGGAAGATCGACGCCGGCAACCGTTTCCGTCCGTGCCAGCAGATCGACCGAGCGGAAGGTGGCGTTTAGCCAAGCCCAGGTGACGCCGCCGACCCTTAGTTCCGGATGGGTCCGGAACCACTGGTGATGGACGGCCCAGCGCTTCGGGTCGTGGGTCACGGGATTGTTTTCGAAGCTGTGCCCGCGCGGGTCGTAATCGCCCTGTCCCGGCGCATAAGCGGTGCCGAACCCGATCCTGGTCATGATGGAGGACAGCGCCCGGACGATGGGACGCGGCACGCCGTTGGTGCTGATATCGGTCATGGGCGCCGACAGCACGACGGCGGCGAAATGCCTTCTGCCGGTCGCCAGAAAGCGCGCCGCGATATGACCGCCCATGGAGTGGGCGTAGATCACCAGCGGTCCGGTCCGGCGGGGCAGGACGACACGTTCCAGGAAGAATTGAAGGTCTTCCTCCAGCACTTCGAAGTCGGGCAGGTAATGGCGCTGCTGGCGGGGCGGAGGCAGCGGGCGGGTCGAGCGTCCCTGGCCGCGCCAGTCCAGGCTGAAGACCCGGTATCCACGCGCGGTCCAGCCGCGCGCCAGCTCGTCGTATTTCTCGATGAACTCGGAGCGGCCGTTGAGCATCAGCAGCGTGGCGCGGGGAGGCTGCGGCGGTTCCCAGCAGGCGTGCCGGATCATGGCGCCGTCGGGCAGTTTCAGCATGCCGATGGTTGGGGGAGGTTCACCAAGTACCGGAGGCGCCGCCGCCAGTTCGCCAGGGTCCGGCAAGGTCACATCGGGCACGGACGCTCTCCCCATTTTCAGGTCATGTGTATTGAATGCCATCATGCCGGGGATGCACGCAACACCCTTGCGGGCTTACGACCGGCGCGCCACGATGCGCGCCATCGAAGTGGCGGACGGATATCGATAAGGCGGGCAGAAAGGCGGGCAGAGCGGAATGGAAGCATCGATCCTGATGGCGGCGGCAATGGCCGGAGCGATCGTCGTCCTGACCCCCGGTCCCGCCGTGCTGGCCCTGCTCGGGATCGGCGCCGCGCAGGGCAGGCGGGCAGGGGCGGGTTTTCTGGTCGGCCATCTGGTCGGAGACACGCTTTGGGCCATGCTGGCGCTGACGGCCCTAATCGGGGCCAGGGTGATAGCCCCGGTGGTGTTCCAGACCTTGGCCGTGATCTGCGGCGCCTATCTGCTGTATCTGGGCATGAGGGCGGTGCTGGTCAGGCGGGATGCGACCGGTCAGGTTTCCACATCGGTTCGCCGTCCGCTCCATCGGGGCCTGATGTTCGGCATTACCAACCCGAAAAGCTACCCCGTCACGCTGTCGGTTTTCACGGCGCTGCTTGCGGGGAACCTGGAATCCTTGACGGCGGCCAACGCGCCGCTGCTGCTGGGCGCGGTGTTCATTGGGTTCCTGGTCGCCGATGCCATCTTGATCTGGCTGGTCGGGACGCCGCCGCTGCGGCGTCTCTACCGGGCCGGCGAGATCTGGATCGTCCGTGCCACCGGCGTCATGTTCATCGGCTTTGCCGTGGCTACCCTGTGGCAGGCGTTGCGGCCGGCCTGAGCGCCTGCCCTATAACCGCCGGGGCCGCATCCGGTTGACCCTGCCCAGGACCGCCATGACGGCGCCGGCTCCGCCGGTGGCGATCCGCCTTGGTATCAGGAAGGGCGTCAGGGCCGCTCTGGTGCCGGCGCCGACGACATGGACCGTTCGCCGGCCAAGCTGCTCCAGGCCCTCGCGCGCCACGTCCAGCGGGTCGGAGGCGCCGGGAATGCGGGAGAGATCGAAGCCGGAGCGTTCGCTGAAGTCGGTGCGGGTGGCGCCGGGGCAAAGCACCAGCAGGTCCAGGGGATCGCGCCGGGTTTCCTCGTGCAAGCCCTCGCCATAGGCCAGCACGAAGGATTTGGTGGCGGAATATGTGGTCAGCAGCGGGATCGGCTGGAACGCCGTCGTGCTGGAGACCAGGATCAAGCCGCACCTGAGATGGTCGCGCCGTGCCCGCTCAATCATGCCGGGCAGGAGCGCTCGAGTCAGGACGGTAGGGGCGACCACGTTCAGCTCGACCGTCGCCAGTTCGGCTTCCGGATCGTTGTCGAGAACTTTGGCGAGTCGTCCGGCGCCGGCGTTGTTGATCAGCAGGTCGATCTCGCACTCGATCGCCTTGTCGATCACCCTGGACCGGCCTTCCGTCGTGGACAGGTCGGCGGCCACGGTTTCCACCGTACGGCTTGGGCTCTCCAGCTCGGCCTTGCGCTCGGCCAGTTTTTCTTCGTTGCGCGCGACAAGCAGCAGGTTGGTCGACTCCGGCAGCGATTTGGCAAAGGCGGCGCCGATGCCGGTCGTGCCGCCGGTGATCAGGGCGAAGCCGTACGTCATCCGTTTTCTTCCTTTTCATCAGGCTGAAAGACTCAGCAGGCTGAAAAAAACCAGCAGGCTGAAAAAACAGCAGGTTCGAATGACCGTTGCGCGGTTGAGCGGAAAGTCAAACGCTGGCTTAGGATTCGTCCGGTTCGAAGGCGTATCGCGGTGATATCGAAGCCTTGGAAAAGCCTGTCGAAGGGCGTCTTGGTACTAAAGTGCTAACCGGATGTTTATAGGTCATCTGCCATGTTTCGGAGGGATGCGGTTATGCCGCATTGCAACATGCTGCGATGAGGATGCACATGTGCCGTGCATCGGATGAAGGGGACCGAGATTATGGATGACGTGCGTGGTTTGAACGATGGCCTGACCGGCTATTTCATCGAGGACATTTTCGTCGGCCAGACCGCCGTCTATGCCAAGACCGTGACGGAAGCCGACGTGGTGCTCTTCGCGGGCATTTCCGGCGATACCAACCCGGTCCATCTGAACGAAGAGTTCGCGAGCACGACGATGTTCAAGGGCCGCATCGCCCACGGTATCCTGACCGCGAGCTTCATCTCCACCGTTCTCGGCACCCGTCTGCCGGGTCCGGGCTGCATCTATATGAGCCAGAACCTCAAGTTCAAGGCGCCGGTCCGGATCGGCGATACCGTCCATGCGCGGGTCACCGTCCTGGAAGTCATCGCGGAAAAGCGCCGCGTGATCTTCAAGACAGTGGTTTCGGTCGGCGAGACGGTCGTGATCGACGGCGACGCGACGCTGATGGTTCCTTCGCGCGGCTGAGATACGGGCTAAGATTTGCTGGCAGTGGCGCGCTTGCCGTGGCCGGGGTTATCCACTGGTGCGCGCGCCCTATATACATCACTGTTTTTTTGAGCTAATCGAGGTCCGGGCGGCAAGGGGGTGCCCGGTATGAAACTATTCAGACACTTCACAGATCTGCCCGATGATGCGCGCGGTGCCGTGGTTGCGCTGGGTAATTTCGACGGACTGCACAAAGGCCACCGGATCGTGATCGGGGCCGCCGCCGAGGTGGCGAAGGCCACCGGGGCGCCCTTGGCCGTTTTGACGTTCGAACCTCATCCCCGCAGCCTGTTCCGGCCTTTGGACGCGCCGTTCCGGCTGACCCCGTTCCGCACCAAGGCCCGCCATATCGAGGATCTGGGCGTCGATTTGCTGTTCGTCATCCACTTCGACACGGTGTTCTCCAGCAAGACCGCTGATGAGTTCATCAATGAAGTGCTGGTGGCCGGACTTGGCGTCAGCCACGTCGTCGCGGGCTACGACTTCGTGTTCGGCCATAAGCGCGGCGGCGATGTCGGGTTGCTGTACCAGACGGCCCGGACGCTGGGCTTCGGCGTGACGGAGGTCAAGCCGGCGGCGGATATGTCGGGTGGGGTATTCTCGTCGACCCGCGTGCGCCAGTTGCTGGCCGCCGGCAGGCCGCGCGAAGCTGCCGCCGTGCTGGGGCGTCCGTGGGAGCTTGAGGGCCGCGTCGAGCATGGCGACCAGCGCGGTCGGACTATCGGCTTTCCGACCGCGAACCTGGAGCTTGGCGAATATCTGCGGCCGCACTACGGCGTCTATGCGGTCCAGGCGGGCGTGGACCATGGGACGCACACGGTCTGGACAGATGGCGTCGCGAATCTCGGCAAGCGGCCGACGGTGGACGGCCTGCGCGAGCTGCTGGAGGTCCATCTGTTCGACTTCTCCGGCGATCTCTATGGCAAGCACCTGCGGGTGCGGATGATCGACTTCATCCGGCCTGAACGGAAGTTCGAGAGCTTCGATGCGCTGAAGCAGCAGATCTTGACGGATGCGGCGGCGGCGCGGGGAATATTGGCTGCCGGGGGGTGATGGGGCCTCGCATGGAGAGAGGCCGCTTTCTTCCTTCTAGTCAATTCAGCGACCCGCTCGTGCTTCCGCGTTGCTCACAGGCATGATAGCAATCGGTCTGGGCTTGAATACAATATTGCCTTCTTGCTTCTATCCCGGAAGAGCAGTCTTTGTGTCCTGTGAAATTATCTTCTTGGCGGCTGCGACTCGCATTTAACTCTGCATCGCGGAATTTTTTACACATCAAGCCGTCCGGGTCACCAGTTCCTTGCCTGCAGGAGATCTGATTTTCTTGGCAGGTCTCTTTACACGACAGGATCGCTCTGTATCGCTGTGTTTCAGGCATAGTGGCCTGAAATGTGGGGTCGGGTATCGTTGTCCGCCTTGTCTGCTTCGCCGTGTAGTCTGGGAAGAGACCGATGGCTTCTTCACTGGAAACCGGCTGTTCCGACGAAGCAGCCGGAGAGGGAAGGCGATAGCTTTCCGGTTTGGGAGATTGTTGGCTCGCCGCCCAGGAAGTCGCAGCTCCGCTCTGAAACGTGCGGGATTTGCCGGCAACCTGTCCACAGCCGCTGACCAGAACGATTGCCATCAGAATGGCGCGTGCCTGCCTTCCCATGTGCATGATGAACTCGACGATCGCTTGTGGCTGAGGTGAACCGGTCCAAAACAGGCATATACCACTTTCGATAAATTGTGCTGAGAGGTGGATTAATGCTGTGATGCCGGTCACCGCGTATCAACGTCCTCGACAGGCATAACGAAAAAGCGCCGGAGGGAAGCCCTCCGGCGCTTTTCATCTCGGACTGATCTCAGGCGATTACGCGACGGCGGCGACCTTTTCGCGGACGTCCCAGTTCATCGGCAGGGTGCCGACTTCCTCGGCATCGACGTAGCACCATGCCGTCTTGTCCGCGAACATGGCGCGCAGGAGCTGGTTGTTCAGGGCGTGGCCCGACCGGCAGCCGTGGAAGTGGCCCAGGATCGGGGCGCCGGCGAGGTACAGGTCGCCGATGCTGTCGAGGATCTTGTGACGCACGAACTCGTCCGAGAAGCGGAGACCGCCTTCGTTCAGTACCTTGTCGCCATTGATGACGATGGCGTTGTCGAGCGAACCGCCACGGGCGAGGCCGAGCTTCCGCAACTGATCGACTTCGTGGAGGAAGCCGAAGGTGCGGGCGCGGGCCAGTTCACCCTTGAAGGCGCCGTTGGTCAGCTTGATATAGCTTTCCTGCCGGGCGACGGCGGCGCTGGCGAAGTCGATCTCGAAGCTGAAGCTCATCGACGGCGAGGGCGACAGAGTCGCGAAGCGCGTGCCGTCGCCGACGGTGACCTGCTTCAGGATGCGGATCAGGCGGCGCGGCTTTTCCTGCTCCCGGATACCGGCGCACTCGATCAGGAACACGAAGGGAGCGGAACTGCCATCCATGATCGGCACTTCCGGACCGTTCAGCTCGATCACCACGTTGTCGATGCCGCAGCCGCGCAACGCCGCCATCAGGTGCTCGACGGTGCCGATCGACACGCCGGCATCGTTGGAAACCACCGTGCAGAGCTTGGTATCGGTCACCCGATCCCAATCGGCGCGGACTTCGGCACGGTCGGCGGGTTGATCGGTCCGCACGAAGACGATACCGGTATTCACGTCCGCCGGCTTCAGGGTCATCGAGACCTTGGAACCCGAATGCAGGCCGATGCCGGTGCAGTTGATCGGGCTCTTCAGCGTCTGCTGAAACTTCGTCTCGTTATTCTGGCTTTGTTCGGACACTTGATTACCTGCTGAACTTCGTGGGAGCAATACTTTAGAAACTGTCTAGAGGTTCGGGCGGAACCCACGACTAATACCTATCAAGACCCAGTCCATAGTACAAATCACTCTTTGTTACGGATTGTTACGCAGGTGCGGGATAGTCATTGTGTGACGGCCATCACATCAAGAACATACATTCATAAGCATTCGAATAAGAAAAAACCCCCGGCCACGAGGCCGGGGGTTTCAAGGTGACTGTCGGGCTGAACTCTATAACCGCCTCACGGCGGTCCTTAGGGGTTTCCCCGTCAATTGGCCTGACGGCGCAGGAATGCCGGGATGTCCAGCATTTCCTCTTCCGCATGGCTCATCTTCGTCGGCCGGTCCATCGGCTCGGGCTGGCGCTGCTGCGGAGCGCCGGCGGGTGCCTGCCGGACCGGAGCGGGCTGCTGCGCCTGCGGCTGGGGCTGCGGAGCCGGACGGGCCTGCTGTTCCGGCTCGCCGCCGTCCATCATGCGGCGGACCCGATCGAGCAGACCGCCACGCTTCTTCGGGGCCGGCTCGGGCAGGGCTGCCGTCGGGGCGATGAAACGCTCAGCGTTCAGCGACGGACCCTGCTGGCGCGGACCGCCGTCGGCCGGGCGCGGAGCGATGAAGCTGCCGTCCTGGTTCTGGCCGCGCAGCGGGCCGGTGGCGCGATCCTGCTCACGGGCACGCGGGGGAGCCGCGAACTCGGTCGGGTTCTGCATCGGCTGAACCTCCGCCACCGGGGCGGGCGGTGCCACCTGCTCCGGCTGAGGGGGCGCGTAGGCTACGGGAGCCGGCTCGACATGGTGCTGCGGCTGCTCGACGAAGGTCCGCACGGTGTTGCCGACCGTGGCGTGCCCCTGCATCGGATGACCGTGGTGGCCCTGGCCGGAGTTAGTCTGGGCCGGCTGGCTCTGCGGGATGTGGCCGTGGGTGGTGTAGGCGGAGGGGGCGTGCCCCTGCGCCGCACCCGGATGCGGGGGCGAGGCGACCAGCGTGTGGTGGTAGTCGGTCGGCTGACGCGACTGGGCCGACAGGCCGGTCGGAGCGGGAGCGGACGACATCGTCTTGCGGGCGCCGCCGACCACACTCAGGGGAGCGGTCGCGGTGGCGGGGCGCGGCTGGGCGATCTTCTCGGCTTCGATGCCGGTGGCGACCACCGAAACGCGCATGCGGCCGTCGAGTTCCTGGTCGAAGGTCGAACCGAAGATGATGTTGGCGTCGGGATCGACTTCGTCGCGGATGCGGTTGGCGGCTTCATCGACTTCGAACAAGGTCATGTCCAGGCCGCCGGTGATGTTGATCAGGACGCCGCGGGCGCCCTTCATCGACACGTCGTCGAGCAGCGGGTTGCTGATCGCGGCCTCGGCGGCGTCGATCGCGCGGCGCTCGCCCGAGGCTTCGCCGGTGCCCATCATCGCCTTTCCCATCTCGGTCATGACCGACCGGATGTCGGCGAAGTCGAGGTTGATAAGGCCGGGCATGACCATCAGGTCGGTGACGCCGCGCACGCCGGAGTGCAGCACGTCGTCCGCCATCTTG
>DASQKT010000745.1:0-4934 GCA_035630415.1 Skermanella sp. | reverse complement strand
GTGGGCGTGCGCTGGATGGTCACGGACCGGCGATGACCGTTCCAGTCCCTTCGGGCGTCTGGACGAAGGGGACCGCCTGTTCGCGATCGATCGACCAGTGATCCTGCAAGGTCTTGATGACCATCGCGGCGGCGGCGCTGTCGATAGAGTAGAAGATCGTCTGGGCCTTGCGGCGGGTCGTGACCAGTCCGTCCCTGCGCAACCGCGCAAGATGCTGCGAAAGGGCCGACTGGCTGAGGTCGACCGCGTCCTCAAGCTGGCCGACCGATTTTTCACCGCCGGCGAGCTGGCAGAGGATCAGCAGGCGCCGCTCATTGCCCATGGCCTTCAGCAGAGTGCCCGCCTCGCGCGCTTTCGCCTGGAGATTGCCGGTGTCCATCGTCGGTGTTGCGTTCTCCAGGTTCCCAAGCCGAACGGCGACCTTTAGTATAGCGGCTACCCACATGTCGGTACACAGGCATTTCAGCCAACGTCCGGCCACCCGCGCTACGCCGGAACAGTGGAAACGGCGTCGGGGCGCAAGCCGGCAGTTCACAATCGGGAATAGCAGACAATGACGACCCATACGCTGGATGCCAAGGACCTGACCTGTCCCCTGCCGGTGCTGCGGGCACGGAAGGCCATGAAGCATCTGGCTCCCGGCGACATCCTTGAGGTTGATGCTACCGATCCGGCCGCCGTCCGGGACTTTCCCTTGTTTTGCGAGGCGACGGGCAACGAATTGCTGTCCGCCGAGCAGACGGGCGCCGTCTACACCTTCCGTATCCGCAAGGCTGGTTGAACCGGGGGAGGTGGGATGCCAAGCGGGGGCCGGCATGGGCGCGGCAAGATGGCGCTGTTCATCCGCTGGAATAGTTGCGGCGCGGCATACCGCAATAGCCGATAATCCTTTCAGCCACGCAGGCGCAGCTCTCGAAATCGGTTGTTCGGGACGCCTGCGGGGTAAGCCGTGACGGTCGGGCGATCCGCCCGTCACGCGGGGAAACGCTTAGAAAAAGAAGAAGCCACATGTATACCTCCCTTTTCAGCCATCCCTCCTGCATCGAACACGACACCGGCATCGGGCATCCGGAATGCCCGGAGCGGCTGAAGGCCGTGCTGGCGGCGCTCGAGGGAGAGGCCTTCCATTTTCTCGACCGCCGCGAAGCGCCGCGCGCAGAAGTCGAGCAACTGGCCCGCGTCCATCCCATCGCGTATATCGAGCGGGTGCTGGCATCGATCCCCAGCGAAGGGCACGTCGAGCTGGACAACGACACGATCCTGTCGCCCAGTTCCGGCGAAGCGGCGCTCCGGGCCGCCGGCGCCGTCTGCGCCGCTGTCGATGCCGTCATGACGGGGGAGGCGCGCAACGCCTTCTGCGCCACCCGGCCGCCCGGCCACCACGCCGAAATCGCCAGGGCGATGGGCTTCTGCCTGTTCAACAATGTCGCGGTCGGCGCCGAACAGGCGCGCAAGGTCCATGGAATTTCCCGCGTCGCGGTGATCGATTTCGACGTCCACCACGGCAACGGCACGCAGGACATCTTCCAGAACGATCCGGGCCTTTTCTATGCCTCGATCCATCAGGCGCCGCTCTATCCCGGCACCGGTTTCGTGGAAGACCGGGGTGTCGCCGACAACATCGTCAACGTACCCTTGCCGGCGATGTCGGGCAGTCCCGAGTTCCGCCACGCGATGTCGTCGCGGATATTCCCGGCCCTGGAACACTTCCTGCCCGAATTGATCATGATTTCCGCCGGTTTCGACGCCCACACCCGCGACCCGCTGGCGAGCCTGCATCTGGTCGACGACGACTATGTCTGGGTCACCCGCAAGCTGGGAGAGTTCGCGCGGGAATATTGCGGCGCCCGGATCGTATCCACTTTGGAAGGGGGGTACGACATTCGCGCACTTGCCTCGAGTTGCGCAGCACACGTACAGGAATTGATGGCGGCGTGATCCGGCCGGCCTCCGCAGTCGGGTGGGAGAACCACCCGTCCTTCCGGGGCGCCAACCCGGACTTGCGGATAGGCCGGTGACCGCCCTAAAGTCACCGGGTACCCTGGTGACGGTAGGATGATGGCTGAACCCGCAATTCCCCCGGATGTCGCAGCATTGAGTTTCGAGGACGCCCTTGCCGAGCTGGAGCGCATCGTGCGCCAGCTTGAGGAGGGGCGTGCGAAGCTCGACGATGCGATCACGTCCTATGAGCGCGGCACGTCGCTGCGTCGCCACTGCGAGACCAAGCTGCGCGAAGCGCAGGCCAAGGTCGACCGCATTACCGTAGCCGCCGACGGTTCCATCGGCGCCGAACCCGTACGGATCGAATAGTGGCGAACGAACTGTCCTCCGCGATGGGCGCAGCGGCAGAGCTGGTCGAACAGGAAATCGACCATCTGCTGCCCATGTCCAATATTACCGAAGCCAAGCTGTTCGAGGCGATGCGCTATGCATGCCTGGGCGGCGGCAAGCGTCTGCGGCCCTTTCTGGTGCTCAACAGCGCCAGTCTGTTCGGCGTCGCCAAGGACTGCGCCGTACGCGTGGCCGCCGCCGTCGAGTTCATCCACTGCTATTCGCTGGTCCATGACGACCTGCCGGCCATGGACAATTCCGACCTGCGCCGGGGCCGTCCTACGGTTCACCGCCAGTTCGACGACGCGACGGCGATCCTGGCCGGCGACGCGCTGCTGACGCTGGCGTTCGAAGTGCTGGCCGATCCGGCGACCCACGAGGACCCCAAGGTCCGGTGCGCGCTGGTGGCGGCTCTGGCTAAGGCGGCCGGCATGCATGGCATGGTCGGTGGCCAGATGCTCGACCTGATCGCCGAGCACGAGCAGTTCGACATGGGATCGACCACCCGGCTCCAGCGCCTGAAGACGGGCGAGATGATCGCTTTCTCGTGCTGCGCCGGAGCCATCCTGGGCAAGGCATCGCAGCCGCAGGCCCAAGCGCTGCACAACTACGCCCACGACCTGGGGCTGGCGTTCCAGATCGCCGACGACCTGCTCGACATCGACGGCGATCCCGCCGTCACCGGCAAGCCCGTGCAGCAGGACGCGGCGGCGGGCAAGGCGACTTTCGTGTCCATCCTGGGCGTCGAACGGGCGCGCGAGCAGGCGCGCCTGCTAGCATATCAGGCCGCCCGTCATCTGGATATCTTCGATGAACGGGCGGATTTATTGAAGGCTGTGGCAACCTATGTCGTTGAGCGGCGTCATTGACAGGCGTCAACTTGAGCGGCGCGTCTGACCAGAGGAGGTCGTATTGACCGCTACCAGTAAAACTCCGTTGCTCGACCGCTGCAAGATTCCGGCGCAGGTCCGGAAGCTGAAATCCGATCAGCTCCGGCAGTTGGCGGATGAATTGCGCACCGAGACGATCGACGCGGTCTCTGTGACCGGCGGTCATCTGGGCGCCGGGTTGGGCGTGGTCGAGTTGACGGTGGCGCTTCACTATGTCTTCGATACGCCGGCCGACCGGCTGATCTGGGATGTCGGCCATCAGGCCTATCCGCACAAGATCCTGACCGGGCGCCGCGAGCGCATCCGTACGCTCCGCCAGGGCGCTGGGCTCTCAGGCTTCACCAAGCGGTCGGAGAGCGAGTACGACCCGTTCGGCACCGCGCACAGCTCGACCTCGATCTCGGCGGGTTACGGCATGGCCGTGGCGCATAAGCTGGCCGGCAAGAGCAACCACACCATCTGCGTGATCGGCGACGGCGCGATGAGCGCCGGCATGGCTTATGAGGCCATGAACAACGCCGGCAGCGACGACGACAGCCGGCTGATCGTCATCCTGAACGACAACGACATGTCGATCGCCCCGCCGGTCGGCGCCATGAGCGCCTATCTGTCGCGGCTGATCTCGTCCAAGCCTTACCTGAGCCTGCGCCATCTGGCGAAGGACATCGCCGAGAAGTTCCCGCGTCCGCTGAAGCAGGCGGCCCGGCGGGCGGAGGAGTACGCCCGCGGCATGGTGACGGGCGGCACCCTGTTCGAAGAGATGGGTTTCTACTACGTCGGCCCGATCGACGGCCATAACCTGGACCACCTGCTGCCGGTCTTGCAGAACCTGCGCGACAGCGAGGACAGCGGCCCGGTGCTGGTCCATGTCGTGACCCAGAAGGGCAAGGGCTTCGCCCCGGCGGAAGCTTCCGCCGACAAGCTGCATGCGGTGTCCAAGTTCGACGTGGTGACGGGCGCCCAGGCCAAGGCCAAGTCCAACGCGCCGACCTATACGCGGGTCTTCGCCGAAGCCCTGGTCAAGGAGGCCGAGGCCGACGACAAGATCATCGCTGTTACGGCGGCGATGCCGTCGGGCACCGGGCTGGACGTCTTCGCCAAGCGCTTCCCGCGCCGGATCTTCGATGTCGGGATCGCGGAGCAGCACGCGGTGACCTTCTGCGCCGGTCTGGCGACGGAGGGCTTCAAGCCGTTCGCCGCGATCTACTCGACCTTCCTCCAGCGCGGCTACGATCAGGTCGTCCATGACGTGGCGCTCCAGTCGCTGCCCGTCCGCTTCGCGATCGACCGCGCTGGTCTGGTCGGCGCCGACGGCGCCACCCATGCCGGTTCCTTCGATGTGGCCTATCTGGGCTGCCTGCCCAACATGGTCCTGATGGCGGCCTCGGACGAGGTCGAGCTGATGGACATGGTGGCGACGGCGGCGGCGATCGACGACCGTCCCAGCGCATTCCGCTATCCGCGCGGCGAGGGCGTCGGCCGCGACATGCCGGATCGGGGGCGCGTGCTGGAGATCGGCAAGGGCAGGATCGTCCAGGAAGGCACCAAGGTAGCGTTGCTGAACTTCGGCGCCCGCCTTCAGGAATGCATCACCGCCGCGCAGGATCTGGCGGCGCGCGGGCTTTCGACCACGGTCGTCGATGCCCGCTTCGCCAAGCCGCTCGACGAGGACCTGATCCGCCGCGTCGCCACCAACCATGAAGTCGTCATAAC